>CAZFOI010000148.1:0-5196 GCA_964520605.1 uncultured Bacteroidales bacterium | reverse complement strand
GCAGTTTCGACCGTTTCAGTTTTGGTGGAGAAACCGATTATGAATATGCAAACATTCTGGGTTCATTCAGATGGAACAGTGTTCTGGGGCCAAGGCTTTCTTCTACCCTGATTGCCGGAATCAGTCTCTATGACTATCAGGTTAAAGAGGTTCCGGATTTGCGTGAATTCCTGCACCTGCAAATGAATTCCGACATTCAGTACAAGATGTTCAAGTGGTATCTGTCATACTATCCGCGCACATCCCATAACATTGAGTTTGGCATCAACGCAATAGAATATGGCATTGAGCCCGGAATGCTCAAACCCCTTGGCGAAGCTTCGACAGTGCAACCAAAAACTATTGACCGGGAAAGAGGGCTCGAACTCGCTGCATTTATTTCTGATGACATAACCCTTACAGATAGAATTTCTGTTGAATTGGGCCTTCGTTATTCCCACTTCCTGCAACTGGGCTCATCAACGGTCTACAAATACCAGGAAGGCATGCCCATGACCCCTGAAAGCATTGTTGATTCTGTGTTTTATGGTAATAACGAGGTAGTTACACAATACGGTGGGCTGGAGCCCCGCGCCGGATTGAGAATAAAAACGGGCGAATCAAGTTCCGTAAAGCTTAGTTATTCCAGAATTAACCAATACATCAATTTGATTTCCAACACCTCTGTAATGGCTCCAACTGATGTGTGGAAACTCAGCGACACCTATCTGAAACCCCTTACAAGCGACCAATATGCCATTGGCTATTTCCAAAACTTTTTGGATAACAGCATAGAGTTTTCCTTAGAAGCATATTATAAGCAATTGCATAATGTAATAGAGTACAAAAGCGGTGCGGAAATAGCCATGAACCGCTATCTGGAAACCGACGTTATCAATGCCAAAGGATACAATTACGGTGTAGAGTTTTATCTGAAGAAAAACTCCGGAAGGCTTACCGGATGGACCAGTTACACCTGGTCAGCATCCCAGCGAAGGTCAGACAGTGAATTCCCTGAAAATCAAATAAACAGAAATACATGGTTCCCATCCAATTATGACCGTCCGCACAACTTTGTTCTAAATTCAAACTACCATATTTCCAGAAGATGGCGTTTTGGTGCCACATTTACCTACAATACAGGGCGGCCGGTTACATTGCCCGAACTGACCTACTGGCAGGGAGGCAATCTGATGATCTATTTTTCTGACCGTAACAAATACCGCCTGCCCGACTACCATCGCCTTGACATTTCCATCAGCCTTGACGAAAACCTCAGGCTTGACAAGCGGGGCAAGGGAAGCTGGACCTTCTCTATCATGAATGTATACGGAAGAAAAAACCCCTATTCTGTTTTCTATAAAAAGGAACATGGCACCTGGCATAGCGATAGGTCTTTCAAATTGTATCAATTGTATATCGTTGGCAGGGCCCTGCCGACAGTAACCTATAACTTCAGTTTCTAAGATGAAAAGGGTTTTTCATACACTGCTGATTTCCATAATGTTTCTGGCCATAGCAAGCGGCTGCCAGGAGGAATACTTCGTAGAATTAAAGGATGTTCCCACTGCACTGGTTGTTGAAGGAGCTATTAACAATATCCAGGGACCTTACCGGATTCGACTGACCTATGCAGCCAGGTTTCAGGAAGCAGAGGCACCCATACCGGTTGAGAATGCCATTGTACACGTTCACATTTCGGATTTTACAGCTTATACGCTCCATCATTCCTTCAATGGTTTTTATAATATGCCGCCTCATTTCAGGGGCGAAGTTGGGAAAAGCTATTCATTGGAAATTCATATCCCATCAGAAGAAGGAGTAAAAATTTACAAAACAGATCCTCAGATTATGCCCCAGCCTTTGCAAATAGACAGTGTATACAGTGAGCTGGGTAAGGAGCTGTTCTTTTTTCATGACACCAGGATTAACTATGTATACCAAAGGTATCTGCCGGGTTCAAATGCCATCATTACGGCCACTGATCAAAATGGAGGCCCATCGCACTTTCGTTTTGAAACCAGCCTATATATGCAGTTTACCCGCAGATATGAGGGCGATGATCCAAGCTACGATTATTGCTGGGTAAGACGAGCGGTTACCGATTATGCCGGAAGCGACATCAATCAGCACCCTTACCAGCGAAACATCGGTACCCGGATTGCATTCGTACCCGGGGAAGAGATCAACCTGAGATACATTGGTTTTCCTATCGAAGGGTATGACAGAAACCGCATCATCATCAGCAAATTATACACCCTGAATGAAGAAAGCTATCGCTATCACAAAGCAAAGAATGACCAGCTGAGCGATGCCGGAAGGTTCTTTGACCCCATAGCCACCCAGCTACCCGGAAACATAAAATGTGTTACCCACCCTGAGGAAATTGTGCTTGGGTTTTTCGAAGTAGCCACGGTTTCCATCCATACCTTCAGCCTGAGAACATCCTTGTTTTATAATCAGACGGAAATTTTCCCGATTGAAGCAAACCTGATGGATATTCCACCCAGTGGATGCATCAAAGATGCATTTCCTCCGTTCTGGGTAGAGTATTAGGTTCAAAGTGTTTGTAAGCAATCTGCAACCAACCAAAAAAAAGTACCAATGATTAAAAAAGCACACCTTCGGAATCTGGCTCTCATAGGTGCCCTGCTCATGCTGTCCCAGTGCCAGGAAGAATATTTTGCACAACTTGATGATGCCGGACAATACCTGGTGGTGGATGGATTCATAACCGACCAGGCGGGTGAACACACCATTTACCTGTCACAAACAGCTCAGTTTCAAAGCAGGGTGGCCCATCAACCGATACATGGAGCCACAGTGTGGATTACAGGAACCGACGGATCCAACACCCCCCTGCTGGAAGCGGGAGGCAGAACCTATCGTGGCCAAGCTTACGTTACCCCTCCCGATTTTGCCGGAAAAATCGGGCACTCCTATACACTGAATATTGAATGGGATGGCAGGGAGTATCAATCAAATCCTCAGGAAATTTTGCCCCCGATTCAAATAGATTCGGTTTACGGCAAGATTACAGAACAATTGTTTTTCTATTACTCTCAAAGCAACAACCACGTTTACCAGAGAAGGGTGCTGGGAACCGACACTTTTATACAGACATCAAGAGAAGATGGGGAACCTCCGAAATTCAGGTTTCATTCCATTATGTATCTGCAGTATTTTGTGCTGGTTGGTGCCAATATCGATTTTTGCTGGATCAGAGGGCCGGTAACCGATTATGTTACCAATGATATTGCAATGAAACCCTATCAGCCGGAAGTAAGCGACAGAATTGCCTTCCTGCCTGCCGATCCGATTTTTATGCAATACCTGGATTTCCCATCATTGTTATATGACAGGCCCAGGGTACTAATAAACAAGGTCTATACCCTGAATGACGACAGCTACCGTTTCCACCTGGAAAGAAACAAGCAACTGGGAGATGAAGGCCGGTTTTTTGACCCCATTGCATCTCAGATTTATGGGAATATGCGATGTGTTTCCCACCCCGAAGAAAAGGCCTTTGGCCTGTTCGAAGCCTCTTCGGAGTTTACCCATACGGTTCATGTCCGTTCTCATTATCATTATCAATGGGTCAGGGTCGAAAATGTATCTCATGACCTGGAGGCCATCCCGGTTACCGGCTGCATCCGCAACCTTAAGCCTGAACACTGGATTGAGTATTAAAAAACCATTACCTTGCCTTCACTTACAGGCAGCCATGAATAAAAAATTGCCCATGAAAACAAACATTACACTTTTATTATTCTGCCTTCTTCTAGCCCCTTTCGCAGGAAATGCCAGTCCGGGGCAGGCAACAGCATTGCCCACCGAACGCATGCTGCTACTCACCGACAGGGATGTATATGTTGCCGGAGACATGCTGTTGTATTCAGCAAGACTGTTCAATTCCTCTGACAGGGCCTCTACTACCAGCCGATTTGCCTATATTAGTCTCCGGGGAAAAGAGATTATTGCCCAACAGGCCATTGAGCTTGACAACGGATACTCACATGGCAGCATGTTCCTGCCGGATACACTTTCAACGGGGTATTATGAACTCACTGCATTTACCAATTGGATGCGCAATGAAGGCGAAACAATTTATTTTCGCAGGCAGATTCTTGTGGTTAATCGCTTCGACAAGGATTTTGCCAATATCTCTCCAAGAATAGTGCCTGACAGTGAGGCTGTATTGTCATTCTTTCCCGAAGGGCAGCAATTTGTCACAGGGGCTGAATCCAGGCTCCTTGTTGTTGCAAGCGGTGCTTATGATGCCAGCTACAGGAACTTTGTCGTAATTGATCAGTTGCAGGACACCCTGGTGGCTGGTCGTCTGAATGCAGGCGGATTTGCAGAGCTAAGCCTGACTCCGGTCAATGGAAACAGTTACTACCTGCTAATGGAAGGAAGCAGCCGACGCTTCCAGCTTCCCCAAGCCAAAACTTCAGGTATGGGGCTTACAGTTAAACAACAAAATCAATTGCTGCTTGCCAATATTATTAATGCTGGCGAAACATCAGACATTTCTCTGGAACTGTTTCGGCAGGGTCGCATCGTAGAGCGAAAAAGCCTTAGGGCAGTTAACGGCAATAATCAGGTTCAATTTGACCTTTCATCCATCAATGAAGGATTGATTGCTTTGCGTGTAAGCGAAAAGGGAAGACAAACCGGCATTCGCTGGTTTTACTTTTCCAAGCCAACCAGCATGCCCAGTGTATTGTCAAACGAATCATTCCGAAGAAGAGACAAAGTGGGCATTCAGATTCAGCCCGGAGATGTGCCCATTGCACAGATGAGTGCCACTGTGGTTAAAGCAGAACTGGCGTCCTACAGACCAGTGCATATGCTCAGTTACAAGGCGATTTTGGATCTGCATGCTGCAACAGGCCAGGACCTTCAGAGCCTGATCCGGATTTACGGAAACCTTGACCATGATCAAATCAATAGCCGCATAATCAGTGAAACAAGCATCCCTGAATTTAATATCCCGGTGTTATCAGGCAATCATACCTATGCCATGGAGGTATCCAGGCAATTGGTCAGCGGAACCGTAACCAATATGGAGACCGGCCAACCGGCTGCCAATACAAGGCTGTTGCTGAACACCCCTGACACTGTCATCAACCTGATGTATACCCAGACAAATCAGGAAGGGTATTTCCAGTTTATACTTACACCTTATTACAACAACAAGGAATTGTTTGTCATCGC
>CAZFOI010000147.1:0-5208 GCA_964520605.1 uncultured Bacteroidales bacterium | reverse complement strand
CTTGTCTATCAGTATGCCGGTTTTGGGATCAAGCCCCGAATTGGGCTCATCGCAAAACAAATACCGCGGCCGGTTGCTTATGGCCCTGGCTATGGCCACCCGCTTTTTCATGCCTCCGCTCAGTTCAGAAGGGTAAAGATGATTCACGTTTTCAAGGTTTACCCTTTTAAGACATTCGTTTGCGCGGTCGAGCTTATCGCTGCGGCTCATGTCGGAAAACATATCCAGGGGAAACATCACATTCTCAATCACATTCAGTGAATCAAAAAGCGCACCTCCCTGAAACAGTTTGCCCAGTTTTTTTCTAACTACCCGCCTTTCTTTAAATGACATGGTAGAAAAATCCACATCATCATAAAAAACATGTCCGCTGTCGGCCTGCATCAATCCAACCATGCATTTGATCAGTACGGTTTTTCCACTGCCACTTCGGCCTATGATAAGGTTGGTTTTGCCCTCCTCAAAGGCAATGCTCACCCTGTCGAGTACGCGTTCGTTTCCGAATGTTTTGGATATGTCCACTACACGTATCATGCCAATAGCAGCTGCGTAAGTATCAGATTGAATAAAATTATGTAAATGCTGGAGAAAACCACAGCACGTGTGCTTGCGCGCCCGACCTCAAGGGCGCCCCCCTGGGTATAAAAACCAAAATATCCTGATACTGTGGTAATCAAAAAAGCAAACACCAGGGTTTTGATCATGGCATACCAGATGTCAAAGGGCGCAAATTCAAACAAAATTCCATACACATAGTGGCTTAAGGGCACCACCCCGGTAATTGAGGCTGCCAGCCATCCGCCAAAAATGCCGAGAAACATGGAAATGGCTACCAGAAAAGGATTTACTATCATGGCCGCGATCATCTTTGGCAGGATAAGGTAACCCGATGGGTTCACCCCCATAATCTCCAGGGCGTCTATCTGCTCCGTTACCCTCATGGTTCCGATTTCTGATGCAATTCTTGACCCAACCTTGCCGGCAAGTATCAATGCAATCATGGTGGGAGAAAATTCAAGTATGATGGCCTGGCGGGTGGCAAAACCAATGGCATAGCGGGGCAAAAGGGGGTGATCTGTATTGAAGGCGGTTTGTATGGTCAGCACAGCACCCATAAATATGGAAATGATGGCTACAATACCCAGACTATCCAGCCCGAGTTTGTCCATCTCGAAAATAATCTGCCGCCGGTAAATCGAAGCCCTTTCTGGCCGCTTCAATATCAATACCAGCAGTTCAATATACCTTCCTATATGGTAGAAAAGTTTCATGTTGATGTTGCCACTTGCGAAATTACTCATAATTTGCCTTTAAGTAAAAGATTCTTGGGCGCTCCGGGATAATTGGCCATGGCTTAAGCTTTTTTGTTATTTTTATGCACCAGAAGTTTATTTCATCATCAAACCGGAAATTACACCCAGCCATTTGAAAAAGAGCGACTTTCAATTTCTGATGTCAAGGCATTTCCCGGTTCAGTCCCATCAGGTGGTGGAGGAATTGATCCAGGCCCATAATGTGCAGTTGCGGATGGTTTATGGGCGTAACAGAAGTTTTGGTTATTTCAGACCTGCCACCAAACGCCTGCCTGATTGTATAAGCATCAACGGAGAGTTGAATGTGTTTTCATCACTGCTCATATTCCTTCATGAATATGCCCACCTGCTTAACTGGAAAGCGCATGGGAAAAAAGTCCCCTCCCATGGTGCTGTCTGGAAAGAGCTTTATGGTAAGCTGATCCGGAGATTTGTTGAGCTCGGTTGTTTTCACCCTTCTTTGGATGGTGAGTTAGTGGCGTATTCTTACAAGGTAATTGGCAGGGGACTGGCAGACGAAGCCTTAACCCGGGCCCTCCTGCTTTTCGACGAGGCTGACGATGGACTGGTATTTGTTTCAGAGCTTCCTCCAAAAAGCAGGTTTTCCTCCAGAGATGGCAAGAGGTTTGTCAAACTTCACAAATTGCGCAAGAGGTTTATTTGTCAATGCGAGGACAACAAACGGATGTATAGTTTTAATCCCCTGGCCAGGGTTCTCCCCCTGGCTGTTTAATCATGGCATACTATGGACAAGAACAATTTTGCGATTATCATGGCCGGCGGGCTTGGCGAACGTTTCTGGCCCATGAGCCGCGTTGGCCGGCCCAAACAATTTATTGATATACTTGGTACCGGGAAAACGCTGATCAGGCAAACGGTGGAACGTTTTCAGAGGGTTTGTTTGCCTGAGAACATCTTTGTAATTACCGGCAAGGCATACAAGAATCTGGTAATGGATCAGGTTCCCGGATTTCCCGAGGACCAGATTATCTGTGAGCCAACCAGAAAAAACACGGCCCCATGTATTGCCTATGCAGCCTATAAAATCAGAGAAATCAATCCTGAAGCCCGCATGGTAATTGCGCCATCGGACCACATTATTCTTCAGGAAGCAGCCTTTTGCGAGGTGGTTGGCGAAGCCCTTGCTGCGGCGGCAGAAAACGACTGGTTGTTTACTTTGGGCATGACTCCCAGCCGCCCTGACACGGGATATGGATATATTCAATACCTGGACGATACGGTAGCCGAAGGTTTTCCCAGGCTAAAAAAGGTGAAAACCTTTACCGAGAAACCCAATCACGATCTGGCTGTTTCTTTTATAGAAAGCGGGGATTTTCTGTGGAACAGCGGGATTTTTATTTGGTCTGCCAGAGCCATTGTTGATGCTTTTGAAAAATTCCAACCGGAAATCAGCTATGTGTTCAGGGAAGCCATTGGGAAGTACAACACCTCTGAGGAAGGCCCTTATATGGACATAGCGTATGCTGCATGCAAAAGCATTTCGATTGATTATGCCATCATGGAAAAGGCAGAGAATGTATATGTATTTTGTGCCGATTTTGGCTGGTCTGACCTGGGTACCTGGGGCTCGTTGTTTGAAGTAAGAAAGAAAGACGACCGGCAGAACTCGGTTGTAGGCAGGAATGTCATGATGTACGAATCAGATAACTGTATCGTTCATATGCCCAACGAAAAGGTTGTTGTGATCCAGGGATTGTCAGACTATATTGTGGCTGAGTCTGATGATGCCCTTTTGATCTGCCCCAAATCCCGGGAGCAGGAAATCCGAAAATTCGTTAACGACATCAAACTAAATAAAGGCGAGAGTTATATTTAATTGTTTCACTATTTATTTTTAGAATCCATGAATAAAAAAATTCTGATTGTTCTATTTGCCGCCCTGATGATTCCCCGTATTGAGGCGAAAGCCGATGAGGGAATGTGGCTTCCTTTCCTGATTGACGAGTCTTTGTTTTCAGAAATGAAAGGCATGGGCCTTAACCTGACCCGCGAACAGGTATTTAGCTTTACAGGGTCCAGCATTAAAGACGCCATCGTAAGTTTTGGCGGAGGATGTACCGGAGAGATTATCTCTGATAAAGGTTTGCTGCTTACCAACCACCATTGTGGTTATGGCCGGATTCAGGCATTAAGTTCTGTCGAAAACGATTACCTTAAAAACGGTTACTGGGCAACGGGTTTGCATGATGAGCTTCCTTCACCCGGCCTTTTTGTGCGTTTTCTGGTACAGGCAGAGGATGTTACGGATCAGATGAACAGTGTTTTAAGGCCCGATATGAACGAACAGGAGCGGGCCCGTGCCATTCGTATCAAGAGCGACGAACTGGTAGCGGCTGCAACCAGGGGGACCCATTATACAGCCAATATCCGGCCCATGTTTGCAGGAAATGAGTTTTTCCTTTTTGTTTATGAAACCTTTAATGATGTACGCCTTGTTGGCACACCTCCGGAAGCCATTGGGGCCTATGGCGGGGATACGGACAACTGGATGTGGCCACGCCATACCGGTGATTTTGCCCTTTTCAGGGTGTATATGTCTGCTGATGGCAAACCAGCTGATTACAGCCCGGACAATGTGCCCCTGAAACCCCGTCACCATCTGCCTGTTTCCATGAAGGGAGTACAGGAGAATGACTTTGCCATGATACTGGGTTATCCGGGGAGCACCAATCGCTACCTTACTTCTTATGGTATCGAATTCAACCTGGAGAACATGTATCCTCCCAGAATTGATATTCGCCGGAAAAAATTGGATATCATTGAAGAAGCCATGCTCTCAAGTGACGAGATCCGCATCAAATATGCTTCAAAGCAAAGTTCCATTGCCAACTACTGGAAGAATTTCATTGGCATGAGCCGTTCATTGAAAAGATTGAATGTAGCCGATACCAAACGTGAACTGGAAAGAGAATTTCAGCAGTGGGTAAACGCTGATCCCGCCAGGCGTCAGGAGTATGGCAGTGTAATGTCGGATTATAGTACGGCATATGAAGGCCTTAAGAAGTTTAATTCAGAAAACTTCATCTTTGCTGAGGCCATTGCCACCGGGCCTGATATGATCCGATTTGCCAATACTTTTGGCCGCCTGCCCGAACTTATGAAAGACAAATCGAGGGAGGAGCAGCTTAACAGGGAATTGAGAGGGCTTGCAGCCACGGTAGACAGAACCTTCAGGAATTATGACAGGAATGTAGACCAGCAGCTCCTGGCCGCCATGTTGCGTGAATACTTCAATCGGATTCCTGCTGAGAACCTGCCTTCGGTTTTCAGGGAGATTGAGAGAAAATACAAAAACGACTTTGACCGTTATGCGGCCGATGTGTATCGTACATCCATATTTGCCGATCAGACACGCTTAGAGAAGTTTTTGGAGAAACCCTCTCTGAAGACCCTTGAAAACGACCTGATGTTCATAGCTGCACGCTCATTATACCAGCACAATGCCGGCCTTGCACCACGGATGGAGCCCTATAATACCATGATTGCCAGGGCGGAACGCCTGTTCTTAAAAGGTCTCAGAGAGATGAAGCCCGATCATTCATTCTATCCTGATGCCAACGGTACCATGCGCTTCACTTACGGCACTGTAGGGGGTTATAGTCCGGCTGATGCGGTATATTATGATTTCCGCACTACCATGACCGGTGTTATGGAGAAGGAAGATCCCACCCACCATGAGTTCGTTGTTCCTGAAAAACTCAAGGAGTTGTATCTCAGTAAGAACTTTGGGGATTATGCCGAAAATGGTGTTATGGTGGTTAACTTTTTGTCTAACAATGACATCACAGGAGGCAATTCAGGCAGTCCTGTAATCAATGGAGACGGCCACCTAATCGGGCTCGCATTCGATGGCAACTGGGAGGCCATGAGCGGG
>CAZFOI010000146.1:0-5224 GCA_964520605.1 uncultured Bacteroidales bacterium | reverse complement strand
TCTGGAACCTGCCAAAGACCTTCCGGGCAAAGGAACCGGTCATTTTTTCGGGGCCATGCGAATCGCTGCGTTTCAGTCCTCTGATGATTTTAAACAACAAATGGACAATTGGCTGAGGCTTTTCAGAAACGCCCAACCCGCAGGGGATTTCACTGAAGTTCTGGTTCCTGGCGATCCCGAAAGGAAGGCCGAGCAATACCATAAGAAACATGGCATTGAACTATTGCCGGCTGTAATGCATTCTTTGCGCGAATGGTGCAACAGCTTTGCCGTGAATTGCCCTTTTTAGGCGATTCTATCTGAAAACCCTGTCCAAAGGATGGGTTCCTCTGGTGAGTTTCAGATCCTGCAATACCGACGATTTTGCTCTGATGGTAAACATATAGCTCTTCCTGAAACCAAAGGGTATCCAGTTCAGGGTCATTTCCCAGCAATGCAGGTCGCGGTATATGTTTACTGAGGTATAGGTAATGTCTTTGGCCTCAAAATCGTAACCCGTCCTTACACCCACCCTCCATTTGGGGCTTAGAGACAAATTTCCGTTTACCGAAAGGGTCTGGATGTAGCTTCTGTCGAAGCGCCGGATCAGCTCCGGAGGCAAAGGCTCCCCATCGCGGATCCCCTGCTGCTGAAGAAAATGCCTGTAGTTAGACGTATAGGTAAAAGAATAACTGAAACTCAAAGACCAGGGAACGGAAAAATCAACCGGCTGGGCATAGACCCCCGGCATCATTTCGGTCTGGCCATTCCCAAGACCCTCTTCAGGCCCCTGCATGCCGGGTCCGGGAGGTAAACCGGGAGCTCCCTGAGCCTGCATTCCGCCCGGCCCTGCAGATCTTTGCTCCTTGGAGCCAAGGCTGTAGTTCAGGCTCAAAGACCAGGTAGTATTATTCAATTGAAATGGCTTTTTACCTGCTTCCCATATGAAACGATTAACATAACTCCCCGTTGAATCCCTGTCATATAATGTAAACGCGCCACTGTAGGCAATATCGAACTGTCCGAACAAACGTGTTCTTCCGCTGAGCCGGATATCGGAAAGCCGAAGGGAATCCCTTGTCAGATCATACCCTCCGCTGATGGAAAAATTATCTATCAATGAGATTTTTCGCTCGCCGGCAATGCTGTCTTTGCGGTTTCTTACCTTCATTTCCAAATTGTTGCCAATGTTAAAGGCCAGATTCCCTGAACGGTTTGCCTGAGGCCCCCCGAAAAGGGTTCCTTCAAACACCGAGTACATGACTTCTTCTTTTCTTTCAGGATTATAATAAGACTTAAAATAATTCCATGCAGGGGCCGAAAAATCAGGTCTATAGGAAAAACTCAATGAGGGATTGATCACATGCCTGATGGCCTTTACAGGCCCTGACCGGAATTGCCTGCTGCCGTAAATTCTTGTGCTAAGACCCGCAGAAAATGAGAACTCTCTTGCAGCCTTGAATCCGGGGATGGTATCAATTCGAACCCCACCGTAAATGGTGTCGTTTCGGACAATACGAATCATATCAGGATCCCAGTTTCTGTCGAAAGTCTGAAAATACCATTTCTCACTGTAGGAAATGTTGGAACTAAGATTAAAGTACTTGAGAACATTCATAGAATGAGAAATCGGGATGTTATGCGAAATACCGTTGCGCATCCGTTCAAGGATGGCCGGATCAAACAACAGAGAGTCAACCGTATTGATCTGGTTCCTGGCCTGCATGGAATAGTTCACACTGATGTCTTCCCACCACCTGGGCCTGCTTCCGGAGCGAAGGCCCCGAAATGGATTAAAACGGTTTACACTGAAAGATATATCAGGAAGGCTCAGGTTAACGGCTCCGGTAAGGGTGTTCTGGTCGTGTCGCGCACTGGCAGAAAAATTATACCTGCCGCCCCAGCTAGCCATATAGGAGATGCTTGAGCCAAATGTATTGCTCAGGTAATCTTCCTCTGAACGAGGATTGAAACGCGTTGACTGGGAACTACCCGCATTCACATTGGCAGAAAAACGGCTGTTGGGCCTGGCTTTTGGGTCCTGATTGTGCAACCAGGTAAGCCTGAAGTCCCTGACCCTGGAATAGGTGGGCAGACGCCTGTCTCCCTCCACATTAATGGCATACATCAGGCTGAAGTTGCCGTTGTACTTATACCTCACCCTGTAGGTGCTGGCAGCCCTGAGCGCCCAGCTACCCCTGGAAAAAACATCCCCGGTTATGGCAAGATCTATGTAATCATTGATGCCCCAATAGAACCCGCCGTTTTCAAGATAAAACCCCCTGTTCTGATATTCACCGTAAGATGGCATGAGAATGCCGTTGGCCTGTCCCCGCTTGTTTGGGAAAAACCCAAAAGGAAGAAACAGTGGCATGGGGACATCTTCAATTACCAGAAAAGCCACGCTGGTTATAATCTTGTCATTGGGAATCAGTTTCGCCTTTCTGAAACCTATATGAAAGTGAGGTTCCGGGTCTTCGCAGGTGGTGTATTTGCCATCCTGAATATGAATGTGGCGGTTGGGTTGTATCTTTACCACCTGGCCATGGACAAATCCCTCTGCCTGTTCTGTTACCACGCCAACAGTACGTCCCCTTTTTGTTTCAAAATTGTAGCGAAGCTCCCTGGCTGTGAAACTTTGCATGTCTTCGGTAAAAACAGGAAATCCACTCATAACACCGGTGCTGTCTACAGCTCCCCTGGCCATTAGTTCATTCTTCCTGAAATCAATCTCAATATAGGCAGCTTCCAGGTGGATGTTTTCATACTTGATGTCGGCCTGACCATAGAGGTACAGCCTTTGTCTGCGAATATCGAAAAAGATGGAATCAATGGCCTGATAGTCTACCCGGGATTCAAGCAGGTTCATACTGCCGGCAACGGGTTGCGCAGCCGGCTGAAGGGTATCGGACGGCAAAATACGCATCTGTTCCGGATCCTGTTCTACCGGAATCTGTGCATGGCTGATCAGGCAGGTAAGAATCAGGGCCGGAAACAGCAGGCATTTTTGAATAAACCGCTTTGCAGGCAATCCGATTAAATGTTATTTTTGTGATAACGTGCAAGGAATGGCACGGATACAACGTTACCTTATCTGAGGCAAAACTAACTAAAATTAGCGTACTACCTTGAAACGGATTGTTCAATTTTTTGTTGTTTATACCCTGCTTATCCTGCAATCGACAAGCCTTCTGGCAGACCGTCACGGATTTGTGAACACCGTTGTGATTGATCCTGGCCATGGAGGCAACCACCCGGGTACCGTTGGCAGAAAATCAAAGGAGAAAGACATAGTTCTGGCTATTTCCCTGAAACTTGGAGCCTATATTGAGAAAAACCTGCCCGATGTAAAGGTCATTTATACCCGAACAACAGACGTTAACCCGCCCCTGCACAGAAGGGCGCAGATTGCCAATGAGAACAATGCCGATCTTTTTATATCCATACACCTGAACGGAGCTACAAATACTTCTGCCATAGGCACGGAAACATTTGTAATGGGGACCCATGTGTCCCAGGCAAACCTTGAGGTTGCCCGAAGAGAAAACCAGGCCATACTCTATGAAGAAGATTATCAGGAGATGTATGGAGGATTCGACCCAAATTCCCCTGAAGCCACCATTATCTTTTCCCTATACCAGGAAGCCTATATTGAGCAAAGTCTTATTATGGCAGACCTGGTTCAGACAGAATTCCGGGAAAGGGCACGCAGGGTTGACCGGGGGGTAAAACAAGCGGGATTTGTGGTTCTCTATCGTGCAGCCATTCCGGGTGTATTGGTAGAAGCCGGTTTTCTTACCAATCCACGTGAAGAAGAATACCTTATGTCAGCAGAAGGCCAGGATCAGATAGCTTCGGCCATTTTCAGGGCTTTCAGGCAATAGAAACAACAGCAGGATGCACTGGCTGCCTCAAGAAGGCATCAGAGAGGCAGCCAAACCGCTGCCAGCACACCGGCTGCTGCCACTAATGCAGTCAATCAGGCAAACACAGCTGCACGCAGCAGCGAACCTGCCGCTTCATCTGCAGAAGTACAGACCACAATGGCTGGTCAGCCCCTCCCCACAGTATCTTTCAGGGTACAGATTGCCAGTTCATCAAGCCTGAGACCTGAAAATGCACCTGAATTCAGGGGGTTAAATCAATTAATGTATTACCATCACGAGGGATTGTACAAATATACGGTTGGGAACGAAACCAGCATGGAAGAGGCGGTAGCACTGCAAAGAAGATTGCAGCGCAATGGTTTTCCGGATGCCTTTATCGTAGCCTTTCAGGGCAGCGAGCGCATAAGCATTAGCGAAGCACAGCGTCTGCTTGAAAACCGCAATCCCTGATTGTTTCATTATAGAAAAACAATACCATTGAAAATAAAAAGAGAAGTACTGCTCGGAATTGCCGCAACTTGTGGCCTTTTGTTGTTTGTTTGGGGTTATAATTATCTTAAGGGCAGGGATGTACTGTCTCCTCAAACCTCCTTCTTTGCTGTTTTTGATCAGGTCGAAGGCCTGGTTGAATCGGGAGGCGTTATGCTAAACGGGGTCAAAATCGGTCAGGTAAAAAACATCCGCTTCCACCCCGACAAAAGCGGCAGGGTGGTTATTGAATGCATTGTTTCAAGGGAAATCCCCATCCCCTCCAATAGCATAGCCGTTCTTTCGGGCAGTGGGCTGGTGGGCGACAGGGAAATCCTTATCCGCATAGGTCAGGGACCTCCATTTTTAAACAAGGGGGATACCCTTGAGAGCATGTCCCCTCCACCCTTAACTGAAGCCATTGATCCCCTGCTTACCCGGGCTGCCTCCATGCTGGAAGGCATGGATACGGCCCTGGCCAATCTGAACATGATTCTGGAACCCATGGCCTCAGGCGGTACCGGTAAAGACCTTGCAGCTTTCTCCCATACACTGAAAAATCTTAACCAAACCATAGGGAAAATAAACACCCTGCTTGACGGAGCGGTTTCAGTAACGGCAAACCTGGAAAAGCACAATCCCCAGATTTCAGAGATCATTGAAAAACTCAATGAGCTGAGCCATTCTCTTGCATCCAGCCAACCGGAAAAACTTATCGAATCCCTTGGAGAAACCACCCGCTCTCTAAACGAAACCATATTGCTTATAAATGAAGGCAGCGGATCGGCCGGTTTGTTGTTATCGGATCCGGCATTGTATATGAATCTTGAGGCTGCTGCCAGACAATTGGAATTTTTGTTAAAAGATATTTCCGAGAATCCGGGGAAATA
>CAZFOI010000145.1:0-5228 GCA_964520605.1 uncultured Bacteroidales bacterium | reverse complement strand
TGCTGAAGGGGTGCGGATGACTTCAATATGCTGAACGCTTCCCGGAGGAAGGCTGCGCAACAGGGTGTTTATGTCCTGATTGCTCATCTTTTGTTCGCGACCATTGATAAATACGGCAGCAGGTGTGGCACTGCTCAGGAAAATGCCCCCGTCCTGGTCTACAAACAATCCGGGTGTTTTTTCAAGAATCTCCAGGGTATTGGTGCTAATGTTGGCCAATGGTTCGGGATCCACGATCATTTTGTCGTCTTCCTGGCGAATCAGCGGACGGCGGGCTGTGACGGTTACTTCTCCCAGTGAAACGACATCCTCTCTCATCTGAAAATCAAAGCGCCTTTGCTCAGGGCGTATGCTGATGGTGGTTTCAACAGGGACATATCCCACATACCTGATTTGCACAACATACACCGTGTTTTCCAGATTCTCGAAACGTGCCACTCCCGACATATCCGTGGTTGCAAACAAACTGGCTGACTCGTCAATTTTTGTTAACTGAATTGTGGCTCCAATCATCGGTAGTCTTTCGTGATCCCTGACCATAATGGATACCGGCTGATTTGTGTTGCGTGCTATACCATTGGCTGAAATAAGCAGTAGCAGCAATAAAGGAAAAATGGTAAACCTCATGGAGTATGGTTTTGTGTTGGCAGTTGTTATTGCGAATCAAGATGCAACCACAAAATATGTGCAAATATTGCATCTTTTAAAAATAAAATCAGCGAAATTGTGATGGCTCAATTCCGCTGATCTTTAAACAACCAAAATCCGATTTCGTTCAGTATGAAAGCAAGTATCAGTTTTTCGGCACCAATGAGTGAATTTTCCCTGCCAAATCGTCAAATATTTTGGTAACCACAGGGTTTGTTGATTTGGGGTCATGCCCGGCCTCAGCAGCCTCTCCGGTTTCAGCCATGAGTGGGATCTGGGCCAGCAGGGGAACATTCAGCTCGATGGCCAGGCGCTCGCCCCCTCCTTTGCCAAAAATAAAATACTTTTCCAGTGGGTGGGGAGCGGGCGAGAACCAGGACATATTTTCTGCCACACCCAGAATAGGAACAGGAGAACTCTTGCATCTGAATAGAGAGGCCGCTTTTCGTGCATCGTTTAGGGCAATTTCCTGTGGTGTGGTAACCATTAGGGCACCCCGAATCCTGAGTTTTTGAACGGCTGTCAGTTGGATGTCGCTTGTTCCGGGAGGAAAATCAATAACCAGGAAATCAAGTTCTCCCCAGCGGGTGTTTTCGAACATCATTCCCAAGGCATTGGAGGCCATGGGCCCTCTCCAGATAAGCCCCTTGTTTTGATCAACGAAAAACCCTATTGACATAATTTTCAGCCCGAATTTTTCCAGTGGCAGCATGAATTGCCTGCCATCTTCAGAAAAACCTTCAATTTTTTCATTTTCTGCACCCAGCATTCGTGGAATGGAGGGGCCGAAAATATCAGCATCAACCAAACCTGTTTTAAAACCCTTGCGGGCAAAAGCCAGAGCCAGGTTAACGGCTACCGTTGATTTTCCAACCCCGCCTTTGCCGCTGGCAACGGCTATAAGGTGTTTTACTCCAGGCAATTCAATTTTGCTAAAAAGGTGCATTTTCCTGTTAGATTTAAGTTGATGCATTAGCAGGCAACATTCATTTGCTATTGCAATGTCCAGGCTTTGGTTAAGGGATTGATGGGAAGCTTTTTGCCTTTGCTCAGGGTTTTCTGTCCGTAGACCAGTACAATCATTGCTGCAAATAAAATAAACATAATCCCATAAACAGGCAGGGCCACACCATCGAACATGTTTACAGACACATTCAGGGCCAGGTGCCCCAGGCTGGCTATTACCAGGCTGCCTTTGCTGTTGTTGCAGGCCCAGGTTAGCATGATGCTGAAAGCAACACCCGTAATGAAGTATGCCCAAAATGGGTTGTTTTCGAATCCGGCACCGGCAAACCACAGGGGTAAATGCCATATAGACCAAAGACTTCCCAGTAGCACGCTGGAACCAAGGGCGCTCATGCGGGTTTGCAGCCAGGGAAGGGCAAAACCCCTCCAGCCAAGTTCTTCGCCCATGGCTCCGGTGATGGTAATGAGCACAAGCAAAACAATAAACTCAAGCGGGTCAGAAAATATATTCAATGAGGGTGTATAGCCATAAAGCGCCTTAAACACTTCTATGGTTAAAAATCCCAGGATTACCGGAGAAATGGCTGCCAGGTACCAAAGCGGGTTAACCCTGAATTTTAGCCAACCTTTGAATAATTCCCTGATTGCACCTTTTCTTTTTATAATCAGGCCAAGTACAATGATAGCCGCAATGTTGGGGATCCAAGAACCAAGTATCAACAAAGGCTCAAATGGCAGGGCGGTGTCTATCCATCCATAATTTGCTGCAATTACAATGCCCATCAGAGACCATGCAATGACGAATGCCAGAACAAAGAACCAGACCAGTGGGGCAATGCCCGTTTTTGTAATACGCATTTCTTTTTTTTATATAAAACTACCTAATTCTTCCTTTTTAAGCAACCATGTTCCTGTGGTTATGATGCTTTTCAATATCCCAAACTCATAGATTTGTGATTGTCTGTAGCCTTCAAGCAATTGTTGTTTTTCGGGGTTTTTTTCAATCAATTCATCTATTCGCCTGCTAAGAGGAATAAACAGCTTGTCTTCCTCTGAATCCATCTGGCTTTTGTTGAATATATCTTCTTCTACAATCGAGAAACCAGCCTGTTGAATGTGGTTATAGAATTCTGTTTTTCTAAGGCATCGATTATAGGATGTATTCTCGTGATCCTGGATAAACCCGTCATCCAGCAATACATGCCCGCCAGGTTTTAAAACCTTGCGAAGAATACCCAGGGTGGTATGCAAATCTCCCAGAATGGGGCCAACTGCTCCCAGAATTACCAGATCCATGCCTTTGAATTGATCTATGCATTGCATGACATCTCCCACCTGAAAGTTGCATAAGTGAGCAACGCCACAATCTGAAGCAATTCTTCGGGCATCATCAATGAACTCAGGTATGGCATCCAAACCATTTACCCTGGCACCGAACTCCAATGCAAATGCGATGGAAACAGCTCCTTTTCCGCATCCCAGATCCAGCACTTCAGGGTTCTGCTGCCCAATATTTCTACTGTATATATTTGTCATGGCTATGGGGTCTGCCCCCAAAGACCAGCTGTCCTGCAGGATGTAAGGCAGAAACCTAAGCAGTTCCGGGTTGTTCCCGTCAAGGGATTCAACAATGCGCTTCTGAAAATTCTCTTTATTGCTCATCTTTGCCTTTTCTTGATATGACCAGCATTTCGAAGTCTTCCGTTGTCAGTTTGTGCTCTCGGGAAAAATCACCCAGGCGGGCCCCAAATATTTCAATCTGCGTATGCCCCAATGATTTAAGTAACCAGGTAATTTCACTGGGAACATAATATCTCTCGTTACAGCTCAGACTGATCGGATTTCCATTGTCGTCGGTCATTTCTGTGATATTGTAATCGCGAAAAGTCATCAGGTCAAAGGTATTGCTGCGGTATGTAGCGTTGCCTTTCTCTGCATCCTCTTTGTGAAATTCCTCTACACTATGATACAAGGGGAACAAACCATTAAGTGTTGTAAATATTAATAACCCACCTGGTTTAAGGGCTCTTGTAGCACTTTTAAGTATTTCGAAATTCATCTCATCTGTTTCCATCAGTGAAAAACCACCTTCGCACAGCATGATGGCTGCATCGAATATTCCATTAAAGGGAAGCTTTCTGGCATCGTGGCATAAAAATGGGATGTCAAGTCCTTTTTGGCTCGCCTTTTCCCTGGCTTTCTTTAGCATGGATTCTGACAAATCAATCCCGGTTATATTATAGCCACGCAATGCCATCTCTATGGCATGTCGTCCTGTTCCACACCCCACATCCAAAATATTGAGGGATTTATTAAACCCCAGTTCCTTCTCTAAAAAGTCGCATTCACCCAGGGTGCCTTTGGTGAAGAGTTCATTCTCGTAGCTTTCAGCATAGTTCTCAAATAGAGCCACATACCATGGTTTTTCTGACATTTTCGTTTGGTTTTTTGATAGAAGTTTTTGCTCAACCAGTAGCAATAATATAGTATATAATGATAATAGACGGTATTGCAATAGGAAACGCTGCCTGCAGCAAACAAAATTATTCGTAATTGGGAATCAATTACTTGAACATTTAATTAAAATGTGTGTTTAAAAAACAATTATCTTTATATGCTCAAAACTAACTGTGTTTTTTTGCTTAATAACACCATTCATTAACAACTCAAACGAATGAATCAACCTGCCAATTCGCCAAATTTGGCGCGCATGTATCAGGAGTCTGCCAAAAGCTATGGCAGCATGCCTGCTTTTGCCATTCGCAAACGGGCATTGGAATGGACGCCTGTTTCTTATCAGGAAATTTATCAACAAGGCCTCGACCTGGCAACGGGATTGATTGAACTGGGAGTAAAAGCCCGTGATCATGTAGGCTTGTTTGGAGACAATCGCTATCAATGGATTCTCGCTGATTATGCCGTACAGTTTTGTGGTGCCGCAGATGTTCCAAGGGGGAGAGACGTATCGGATCATGAGCTTCTTTATATCATAGAGCACGCAGGTATTGAAGTTGCCTTTGTCGAAACTGCTGAATTGCAGGATAGAATTCTTAAACTGCGCGACCACCTGCCCATGCTTCGCGAAATTATTTTGCTTGACCCTGAAGCATCAACCAAACAAGGAGTAAGGAAATTGAACGATGTACTGGAATTTGGCGCGCTGCTCAGAAGCCAGGGAGATAACAGGGCTGAAGAACGTATTGATGGCATCCTTCCCGACGACCTCTTTACCTTAATATATACTTCCGGAACCACCGGTGTTCCCAAGGGAGTAATGCTTACCCATGCCAATATGATGTCTCAGATCAGAAACCTTCCCGGCAACCACAACTGTACCGACAGGGTTTTGTCTGTGCTTCCCATCTGGCATATTTTTGAAAGGGTAATTGAAATGTATACCATAAGTTTTGGCGGGTGTACCTATTATTCCAGCATCCAGACCCTTGGAGAGGACATGAAGAACGTAGAACCTACTTTCATGGCCTCTGCGCCTCGTTTGTGGGAGAAGCTGCATGAAAGGATAATGAAAAACATCAGGGCCTCCCATCCGGTAAGACAGGTTCTTTTCCACATAGCCTATTTTCTTGCCAAACACTATAAGGCTTCTGAGTACT
>CAZFOI010000144.1:0-5243 GCA_964520605.1 uncultured Bacteroidales bacterium | reverse complement strand
GTCCCAGATCAAGGTCAATGATGGCCTCATATATCAGGGAGGGCTGGCTGGATGTCATATAATTGGCATCTCCCGGGTATTTGTTGTTGGTCCAGAAATGATTCCAGTCCCAGGGTTGGTTAATCTCGAACATCACACGGAATTGCCTAAGGGACTTTTCTGGCGTAAGGGCTTCCAATATAAAATTGTGTTTTGGGGTGGGCCCGGTAATGCCATCAGGCATGGGGTCTTCAGGTGTTGGCAGGTAAAAACCGTCCTTTGCCAAAACCCCTCTTTTGTGGCTCCAATAGGGCAGGGCCGCAGGCCGGCGAATGGGCCCGGGCATCCAGATGCCCTCAGTGGCATCGCCATAGCGGAAAACGCCTTTCCCGATAGAGGTTGCCACAAACAGGGTCTGGATATATTTGCGGTCCATGTCTTCAATCCAGACCGCCATTAAGGGGTGGTTATGGGCCGGACCTTTGAGAAACTCTACTTCAATGGGATATCCGCCGGCATTATACCGGGAAACGATACGGTCTGTTTGCTCCGTTATGCTTCTTTGTCTTTGTAACCACCTGGGTGGATCCGATTGCAATGCTGAGGCAGTAAAGCCCAGCAGCATCAACCAGACTGAAATTTTAAACAAGCGGAAAAAACGAGATTTATGCATGGGATTGTAAGTTGTTATTACAGGTTTTTGGCCCGGAAGATGTGAAGTTCCTAAAATTCGATGATAATTCCAATACTTGGCAGGATATTTCCGATCCGGTTTTCCAGTCGCTTCAATTGGTAACGCTCAATGCCCTGATCGTCTGTGAAAACAATCGGCCTGCCACTGCTGTCAACCTCCCTGACGAAATTGTCGGGAAATTCAGATTGAAAATTATAGACATTCTGCACATCAAGGTACATCATCAGCGACCATCTGCTGAGAAAGAACTGCTTGTCTACCCGCAGATCCAACTGATGAAAGGATGCCAGGCGTTCGGTGTTGAAACGGGTGAAATCCAGGTAAGGAAGCCCCTGGGTGTCCCAAACATCCTTCCTGGACGAGATATCCAGGTTAACGGGCGTATAGGGAGAACCTCCTGAAAAGCGCCATTTAAGGCCAATATCCCAGTTTCGGGGAAGCTTTCTAAGTGCTGTAAGAATCAAAATGTGGCGATTGTCCCAGGCTGCCGGCACATAATTCCCGCTAAGGTCTTTGTACTCACTTCTTACATAGGTATATGACATCAACAGGTTAAAGTTTTCCAGGCCCTGTTCGCGTACCAGAAACTCCATGCCGTATGCCCGGCCGCTTCCATCTGAAGTAACCTCTTCGTCTCCAAATATGCCAAAATCAGCTGCCAGACTGCTAATGGCAATACCATCCCTTACGGAAAAAGGATAATTTCCATATTGCTTATAAAAGCCCTCCAGGCTGATCTTATTGGTTCTGGATGGTTGCCACTCCAATCCTGCCACGGCTTGGTTTACAGACATATAAGTAATGCCATTGTTGCGATTCACCAATTCGCCCTGATTGTTGCGAAAACCCAGGGTGGTGTAGGGGGGGAGTTGATAATAACGCCCCAGGTTCATATTGGCAAACAGATTCTGTCTTAGGCTATAGGATGCAGAAAATCTGGGCGAAAGCTGTTTCAGCGGGTTTTGCATCTCTTTGGAGTAACTGTTCCCATCGGCACGCAAGCCAAAGGAAAGTGCCAACTTTTGGTTTAGAACAGAACGGGAAACCTGTCCAAAGAAGTTCCATTTAAACATGTCGAAGCTGGAATCATAATCAATGATCTGCACCTGGTTCATGAACAGCAGCTGTTGGTAGGTCTGGTTCAGGTAGCGTGCGTATTCTCCCCCGGCTCCAAAGCTAAACCTGAACCCATCTGCTTCCATCTGCCGTTCAAAACGCAGTTTGTTCTCAATCTCATCGGAAACATAGTCGAAAGAACGGGGCTGGCTTTCATCATTGCCCGGGTACTTATAGGAAAAGTTACGCAGCATATTGCGGCTAAGTACCCAGGTATCAAAACCATTGCTGCGGAACTGGCGATAGACGGTTCCTATGGCATAATTCCACTGTTCGCTTACCGGAAGGTAATCCAGGATGTATCGTTGTTCTTCTGTTTCATTGGCTTCCAGATTCAATACGAATTTGTCTATTGCGCCAATGCCAATCACGGAAATTTCAGCTTTCTGCCCCAGTTTGGTGTTGGTTTTAAACTGAAAACCGTTGTAGGTGGGCAAGAACGGCAGTCCGATAAGGCCAAAAAGCAATTGCAGGTAAGACCGCCTGGCCGAAAGTATGAAAGTGGTATTGGGCGATAGCGGCCCGTCGGCAGTCAGCGCCAGGTCGCTGGCCCCAAATGTACCCCTGAGATTCAACTTGTCGGGGTTTCCGTTTATTTGCCTGAACTCAAAAACAGAGCTTAATGCATTTCCCCTTGCCGCAGGAAATGCCCCGGTGTACATTTCTACTTCCCGGATAAAATCCACATTGATGATGCCCACAGGTCCGCCACTGGCACCTTGGGTGGCAAAGTGGTTGATGTTGGGAATTTCCATTCCGTCAAGAAAAAAGCGGTTCTCATTGGGCCCGCCTCCGCGAATAATCACATCGTTGCGGAAGGCCGGAGTAAAGCCAACCCCCGGAAGGCTCTGGATAACACGAGAAATATCCCGGTTGCTTCCCGGGCTGCGTTCTATTTCCTGTATACCAATCCTTCTAAGGGATACGGGGCTTTCAATCTTGCGCTCGAACTGGGAGGCCCTTACTTCTACTGCTCCCAATTCCACCTGAATTTCCCTAAGTCCAATGTCGATGTTGGCCACCCTTGCATTGGTAACCATAATATCTTCGGTAACCCGCCCCTCGAAACCCACCGAGGAAACCTGCAGCCTTAAAAAACCAGGTTGAAGCCCGGTAAAAAGGAAATTTCCGTCCAGATCGGAGGTACTCCCGATATTGGTGCCAAAGATCACCAGGTTGGTAAAAGGCAGTGGCTCATTCGTAAGCTCATTGAACACCCTGCCTCTGATGCTTCCCTGTTGTGCATAAAGCGCAGAACCATAGAAGAAAGCCAGAATAAAAATAAATATTCCCGAAATACCTGTTTTGCTAGTAAAACTTTTTATTCCTAAGATATAATTGTAATTATGCACTTATAACAACAAACCAGCACAAATGTTGTCAAAATATTGCTAAATATTGCATTTATATATCATGCTCTGACCCTCCCAAATATGGTTTACCTACAAGTTTTCATTTTAGCCCCTTCAAACTACGAACCACGAACCACGAACCACGAACTTCAAACCTCTAACCACCTGCTAAAATCCACGAACATTATTGATTTTACCGACAATAAACAACTATTGGTATAATTTTTGATAACATATAGCATGTATTTGTTTCATAGAAATGAAACGCATTCCTTCCGTATTTCAATAATTAATTGGTATATGAAACCTGCCCGAAACCAATTCTTTTTTCTTTTCCTTCTTTTTCTCATGGCTTTTCCCATTTTTTCTAATGCTCAGTCAAGGGACATTGTGGTTGATTCATGCCGTCTGGTTGTGCGCTACAGGCTTACTTATCGACCGGACTCTACACGCATGGGTCAAAGGACAGAAGAAATGCTTTTGCTAATCGGTGAAAATGCAAGCCAGTTTGTTAGTGCTAACAATCATTTTAATGATAGTCTGGTTTATAATAAGGCACCTGAAACAACAACAAACCTTGGAGAGGCGCGTGCAACATATATATTCTATCGTTTGTTTAAAAATTACCCTCAGGGTAAGACTGGTTTTTATTATGTTGATGGCACTTTCTCTTATCATTACAAGGTAGCATTTATGCCTTTTGAGTGGACACTGCATCCACAGGAAACCGATTCCGTTTTGGGATACCTGGTACAAAAGGCCACCACCTCTTATGGGGGAAGGGACTGGGAAGCCTGGTTTGCTCCCGGGATTCCCATCAACGATGGCCCATACAAATTCAACGGCTTGCCTGGCTTGATCATGAAACTGCAGGACACCAGAAAGCATTACGTCTTTGTCTTAACCATGATGCACCCACCCGCCTATCCCATGCCGCTGGTGATCAGGGGGCGCAGATTTACAGAGATTAGCCAAAGCGATTTCTTAAGTTTCATACAGAATTGGGCTCAGACAATAATTGCCTCAAATCGAAGCAAAGGATTGAATCATCCAGCAACTGAGCGCAGGCTATTCGAAGTCCAACAAAGATATCTAAGCAATCCCATAGAACTAAAGGCCAAGTGATGAAGTACACATTAAGTAAGAGCTTATTGTTCGCTTTGCTGGTTTTTGGATGCAGCAGCTATAGCCTTTCGCAGGTCGTGGTTCGCGGAATTGTGCATGATTCAGATGGGAAAGCCGTACCTAACATTAACATACTCATTTACCCTCCCGGTCACAATGCTTTGATCGCTTTCGCTGTAAGCAATCAAAACGGTGTATTCGAAGCAACCATAAGGCATGATTCAGACAGCCTGGATATAGAAGCATCATCTGTGCAATATCGAAACCAGCGCTTGCGGTTTCCCAACCAATCCCAGCAGATTCAGTTTGTTTTGGAGACGGAAATTACCCAACTCGATGCATTTACCATAAAAGCACCCTCGCTAGAAAAGCGCGGTGATACACTTAGTTTCCTGGTTAGCGCTTTTTCCCGTCCACAGGACAGGGCAATTATTGATGTGATAAATCGCCTTCCCGGAGTAGAAGTTATTGGGGGGCGTATCCTTTATCAGGGAGAACCTCTCATCTCGTTTTATGTAGAGGGCATGGATCTTATGGCAGGGCGTTATGGCTTGATAACCCAAAATCTTCCCAGCAAGTCAGTGGCTGCCATAGAAATACTGGAAAACCACCAGCCATTAAAGATTCTGGAAGACAGAGTAGTGTCTTATCGTGCGGCGATGAACATCAAGCTTAAAAGAACAGTAACGACAACAGGGACAGCCAATCTGGGCAGTGGATTTGCACCTGTGCTTTGGGATGCCAATGCCACACCCATGATGTTTACCAGCGGCTTTCAGGTGCTGGGATCATACCAGGCCAATAATACAGGCAAAGACCTGGGAAAACAGGTTGTAATGAATACGGCAAGCTCAATTGGTCGACTTGGAAGTATTGGCAGAATGGCCAGCAGGCCACCGGGTTTCCTGGCCGTAGAGACTATGCAAACTCCTGCCTTCGCATTGTCAACGATTTTAAATAATAACCAACATCTGGGT
>CAZFOI010000143.1:0-5303 GCA_964520605.1 uncultured Bacteroidales bacterium | reverse complement strand
GGACCAGAGGTACTCCGCGGGCTTTTGGCGGATTTCTTTTTCCAGGAGCTCGAAATACTTTTCGGTGATTGCATTATCCGGCATTTCCCCGGGATCAAGGGTAATGATTTCAAGGGTGTGCCGGTATTTTCCCCGGGAGACCCTTTTGCATGAAACAAAGACCACGGGAAGATTCAGCATTCTGGCCAGTTTTTCCGTGCCCTGGTTTGCCGCAGTGTCCTGGTTTAAAAACCGGATCCATGTGATGTGCTCCTTTTTGGGAGACTGGTCTGCCAGCAGAAGCAGGGCAAAAACCTGTTCCTGTTTTAGCATCATGGTTGTGCGCCTGGCAACCTGGCTTTGGGTTATCAGATCAAGGGAGAAATAGCCCCGTTTTTCTATAAACAATTGATCAAAGGCCTTGTTCTTTAGGGTTCTGTAAACGGGAACGGCCGGCATTTCGGCATTGAAAAACAGGCTTGGGCCTATCGTTTCCCAAAAGCCCTGGTGCCCCATCACCAGTATGACGGCCTGTTTGTTTGCGTGAAATTCGTTTAGCAGACGAACGGAGTCGTCCGGCATAGACACCATCTGGCGGATCCCTTTGCGCCAGGGGCGCATCAGGTAAATATATTCCGAAGCAACATCGGCCAAATGCCTGTAAAAAGCCCTGGTGTGGCTGCGGATTTCACTTTCAGGCAGTTCCGGAAAAGAATTCCTGAGGTTCTGTATCACCACCTTTTTTCGATAACCAACCAGCCTGTATCCCGCATAGAACAGGCCTCCCACCACCCGGTGAAGCACCCGCAAGGGCATCAGGGAGAGAAGGTGAAGGAGGCGGATAAGGAATCTTGAAAACATAGTTGAAGTTAGTTCGTGGTACGTAGTTCGTGGTACGTAGTTCGTGGTACGTAGTTCGTGGTACGTAGTTCGTAGTTCGTAGTGTGTCTAGTGTCTTTTTTCTACGAACTACGAACTACGAACTACGTACTAAATACTAAAATTCGGATATCTCGTTCTGTGTATTTCCAATGCTTTTTGGTGCAACAATTGCCGGAACGCTTCTATGTTTTGTTTGTGTTTTGCTGATATGAAGATGCTGGGGCTGTTTTCGCGGCCCATCCAGGTGGCTTCCATTTCTTTCAGTGAGATGTTCTCCGGCCCCGGGGGCGTAAGGTCGTCGGCCTCTTTTTCTATCCAGGAATATTGATCCATTTTGTTGAATACCATGATGACCGGCTTTTCTTCCGGGGTGATTTCCGCAAGGGTTTCCCTTACCACGGCAATTTGTTCTTCGAATCCCGGATGAGAGATGTCAACCACATGTACCAGGATGTCGGATTCCCGCACTTCGTCAAGGGTAGACTTAAACGACTCGATAAGGTGGTGGGGCAGCTTGCGGATGAAGCCCACCGTGTCTGACAACAAGAAGGGCAGGCGGTCTATAACTACTTTGCGAACGGTGGTGTCCAGGGTGGCAAACAGTTTGTCTTCAGCAAACACCTCCGATTTGCTGAGCATGTTCATAATGGTAGATTTGCCCACATTGGTATATCCCACAAGGGCCACTCGCACCAGGTTTCCCCGGTTGGACCTCTGGGTGGCCATCTGTTTATCTATCTGGGACAGCCGGGTTTTTAGCAGGGCGATTTTGTCGCGGACGATCCTGCGGTCTGTCTCAATTTCTTTTTCTCCCGGTCCTTTTAAGCCGATACCCCCTTTCTGACGTTCCAGGTGGGTCCATAATCCGGCCAGCCGGGGCAGCAGGTACTGATACTGGGCAAGCTCCACCTGGGTCTTTGCATGGGCCGTACGGGCACGTTTGGCAAAAATGTCAAGGATGAGGTTGCTGCGGTCGATGATCCTGCAGCCAATGGCCCTCTCCAGGTTTCTCAGCTGTGAGGGTGAAAGCTCGTCATCGAAAACCACCAGATCGGCCTTTTCCTCCTTTACATAGGCGGTAAGCTCTTCCAGCTTGCCCTTGCCTATAAAGGTAGCCGGATCGGGGCGGTCGAGTTTTTGTGTAAACCGCCTAAGGGCAATGCCTCCGGCGGTATCAACCAGAAAAGCCAGTTCATCCAGGTACTCGGCAAGCAGGTTCTCTGTCTGTCTGCCTGTAATAATGCCAACCAGAACGGCTTTTTCCTGTTTGGGACTTGTATCAAAGGGTTCGGGCATGCAGATCAGAAAGGTTTGAATCCGATGATGCTTCTCACTTCACGGATGGTTTGTGACGCACTGGCATGTGCTTTTTCTGCCCCCATTCTTGCTACTTTGGAAAGGTAGGCGTCATCGGCCGACAGTTCCAGTATCCGCTCACGCAAGGGACTTGTGAAGGCAATGATGTCTTCAGCAAGCTGTTTTTTCATGTCGCCATATCGTATGCTTCCGGCTTTGTAGGTATCCATGAAATGATCAACGGTATCAGCGGCACTAACCGCACGCATCAGGTTAAAAAGGTTTTCAATGGGCTGGGACATGGCTTGTCCTTGCTCAGCCGGTCCGCTGTCGGTAACGGCACGCATCACCTTTTTTCTAATCACTTCCGGAGCATCGGCCAAAAAAATAGCGTTTCCTTCTGCCTCAGACTTGCCCATCTTGGTTGATCCGTCAAGGCCGGGAATCTTGATCAGCTCCCCGGTAAAGTTATAGGCATAGGGCTCAGGGAAATAATCGGTGTTATACATGCGGTTAAAGCGGTTGGCGAATGTTCTGGCCATCTCCAGGTGCTGCTCCTGGTCTTTTCCAACGGGCACTTTGTGGGCCTTGTGAATGATGATGTCGGCCGCCATGAGTACGGGATAGGTAAGCAATCCGGCATTGATGTTGTCTGGCTGCCTGCGCACCTTCTCCTTAAAGGAAGTACAGCGCTCCAGTTCTCCTTTATAGGCATTCATGTTCAGCAACAGATAAAGCTCTGCAACCTCAGGAACATCACTTTGAATATACAGGGTGGCCACTTCCGGGTCGATGCCGGCAGCAAGGTATTCTATCATTACCTGTTTTACGTTGCGATGCAGATCAGCCGGGGTGGGATGGGTGGTAAGGGAATGGTAGTCTGCAATAAAAAAGAAACAACGGTACTCATGCTGCATTTTAATGAAGTTGCGCATGGCACCAAAATAATTGCCCAGGTGCAGGTTCCCGGTAGATCGTATTCCGCTTAATACAGTTTCCATTTATTTTTGTTGATGTTTAAATCGAATCAGAAAGCTTGATGTCTTTTACGTTTAGCTGAAGGCTTTTTTTGCCGTTCCAGATGTTCTCTTCGATCTGAAAAGCAATGTCGAATCTTTGTCCGCTGCGCAGCAGGTCAATTTTGTCTGCCTGCTGAAAGGCAATGGCTCCGATATCCTGAGAACTGACATCAGGTTGTAGTACATTAAATTTAAGGTGCTTGCTGCCAACCACCTTGCTGATACCCTTGGTAAGACATCCCTTTGACACAAAGATGGGATTGGTATTGCCGGGCCCAAAGGGGGCAAACAGTTTGAGTATCCTAAAGAACTTTCCCTGAATGGCCTCGAGGGTGATTTCGGCATCAATCTCGATTTCGGGAACCAGCATATCCGCAGTAAGGGTCTTTTCTACTTCTTTTAGAAATGCGGCTTTGAATGCCTCGAAATTTTCCGGCTTCAGGGTAAGGCCGGCGGCATACATATGCCCTCCGAAATGCTCGATATAGTCGCTGCAGGCATCAATGGCATTGTAAACATCAAACCCTTTTACTGACCTGGCAGAACCGGTAATCAGCCCGTTGCTTTCCGTAAGGATGATGGTGGGCCTGTAATGGGTTTCGATAAGCCGCGACGCCACGATACCAATAACCCCCTTATGCCAGGAAGGATCATACAGAACGGTGGCCCGCGCATTTTTCATGGCCGGATCCTGTTTTATCATTTTATGGGCCTGCAGGGTGATGCTGCTGTCCAGACTTCGACGCTCGGTATTGTTGTCGTTGATGTCAAGACTGAGTTCATGGGTGTCGCCCATGGCGTCGCACAGCAGCAGGTCAACGGCTTTTTTCCCGTTTTCGATGCGTCCGGCGGCATTGATCTTGGGGCCTATCAGGAACATCAGGTCGGTGATGTTAATCTGGCGGGTAAAGCAGGTCTCAGAATCCGGCTCGCCCTTTTTGAAAATATTGCTGTAAAAGAGGATTGACTCCAAACCCGGACGCGGACTCAGGTTCAGTCTCTTTAATCCGAAATGGGCAAGGATGCGGTTTTCTCCGGTGATGGGAACCACATCGGCAGCGATACTGACCACCACAAGATCGAGAAACCGAAGCAGGCGTTCTTCGGGTAAGCGGTTTTTCTGATAATAGGCCTGGGCCAGTTTAAAACCAAGCCCGCAGCCGGAAAGTTCTTTGTAAGGGTATGGGCAGTCGGGCTGCTTCGGGTCAATTACCGCAACGGCCTCCAGGGGCTCGTCCCCGGGCCTGTGATGATCGATAACGATAAAATCAATGCCTTTTTCTTTGGCATAGGCAATCTGTGCATGGGCCTTGATGCCGCAGTCAAGGGAAATCATCAGCTTTACACCGCTTTGAGCAGCATAATCAATGCCGGTAAAAGAAATCCCGTACCCCTCCTTGTCGCGATTGGGTATATAGTAATCCAGATTGTCATGAAACTCCCGCAGAAAATCATAGGTAAGTGCAACGGCTGTGGTTCCGTCCACATCGTAATCGCCGTACACCATGATTCGCTCCCCGCGGTCGAAGGCCTGTTGAATGCGCACAATGGCCTGCTGCATGTCTTTCATAAGAAAGGGGTCGTGCAGGTTTTCCAAAGATGGCCTGAAAAAGTCGCGCGCATCCACAAAGGTCAGAATGCCACGCTGTACAAGCAACTGGGCAAGTATCCTTTCAATTTTCAGCGAGGCGGTCAGTTTGTCGGCTACATCCGGATTTTCTTCCCTCTGAACCACCCACCTTTTTTCAATCATTTTTTGTTTTTTGCGTAAAGATAATGTTTTTGCCTCTCATGGGATTGCGTAACCGCTTCCCTAAAAACAAACCACGGTTATATGGTTGTTGTTCACCCGGGCGCTACCGCCTTCAATGTCAAAGTGAAACAAATTGCGTTCAATGTCGATGATTTTTACCCTGCCTTTTTCCAGAAGGGCAACCATGGGTGCATGGTTTTTCAGAACCTGGAACGGCCCCATTGCTCCGGGAAGCTGGATCAGTGCCACTTCGCCTTTGTAGAGTGTTTTTTCGGGGGAGATTAGTTCGAAGTTCATAGTTCGTGGTTCGTAGTTCGTGGTTCGTGGTTCGTGGTTCGTGGTTCGTGGTTCGTGGTTCGTGGTTCGTGGTTCGT
>CAZFOI010000142.1:0-5311 GCA_964520605.1 uncultured Bacteroidales bacterium | reverse complement strand
CTTCCGGTGCGTTTCCCGGCAGGACACAATGTGTTTGTGGTTTATCCCTTTGAAGCCCTACGCTGCGAAGAGGGCATACAGGCAGGGCTGAACAGGCCCACAGAAATGGAATACATCGGGGTAATGCCCCGGGATATACCGCTGCTATACCAAGGAAGCTGGCAGAAAACAGGCCCGGGAATGCAAAAGATGGTTGCGCTTAACCCGGTAAGTTTCAGGGATGCCACCCAATACAAACTTCACCGTTATCTCAGGGCCATAGACAACAACCTGCTGCTCAGCCATCTTTCACCGGCACACACGGGCATGCCACAGGATGTGGTAGTGGGGCCGGATCAGATAAAGAAAAGATACGGGGCCTTTGCTTTCCTTTCAGACAACGCCAACAAGCTGTTGCAGTCATGTCGGATGGACTTCGACTTTCACTCAATGAAAAACAAACGCAGTTTTACAGGAGATCCTGTCCAGGACAGGGCTCTTTTGGCCGGCTTGGCTCAGAATGGCCTGCTACACCGCTATGGGAGCAGGAACCAGGAGGCGGCCAGGCGGGTAAAACACGAGTTGGAGATCATTGACCGTTTGGGTTTCTGTGCGTATTTCCTGATTACCCATGACATTATCCGATATTCAATGTCCCGGGGTTTCTATCATGTAGGCAGGGGCAGCGGAGCCAACAGCATTGTTGCTTACTGCCTGCGCATCACCGATGTGGATCCGATTGAACTGGATTTGTATTTCGAAAGATTTATAAACCCCAAACGCTCCTCCCCTCCCGATTTTGACATTGATTTCTCCTGGAAAGACCGCGACCAGGTGCTGGAGTATATCTTCGGGCGCTACGGAAATACCCATACTGCCTTGTTGGGAACCAGTGTCACGTTCCGAAGGCGTTCAATAATCAGGGAATTGGGAAAGGTGACAGGCCTCCCAAAAGGCGAAATTGACCTCCTGGCCGAGGGTCGCCCGCAAGATTCTGCGGCCGGGGACAGCCTGGTTGCAGTTATTTCATCTGTTGGAGAACAATTGGCCGACTTTCCAAACATACGCAGCATCCACGCCGGTGGGGTGTTGATCTCCGAAGCCCCTGTCTGCAGTTACTCTATTTTGGATTTGCCTCCAAAAGGCTTCCCCACAGTACAATGGGACATGTATACAGCTGAAGACCTGGGCTTTGAGAAGATAGACCTCCTGAGCCAACGCGGCATCGGGCACATCAATGAATGTGTTGAGATTGTAAAGAAGAACAGGAAAATTACAGTAGACGCCCACCAGATTGAGCGATTCAAGAATGATCCGGCAGTAAGGCAGTTGTTGCGTTCGGGAGAAACCACAGGCTGTTTTTATGTCGAAAGCCCGGCCATGCGAGGCTTGCTGAAGAAGCTGAGATGCGACACCTACCTCACACTGGTGGCGGCCAGTTCAATCATCCGCCCCGGGGTGGCCCGCTCCGGAATGATGAAAGAATACATCCGGCGATTTCACAATCCCGGATCTTCACATTACCTTCATCCCATTCTGGAAGACCTGCTTAAGGAAACCTATGGTGTTATGGTATATCAGGAAGATGTAATCAAGGTCTGTCATCATTTTGCCGGACTCGATCTTGCAGATGCCGACGTATTAAGGAGGGCAATGAGTGGCAAATACCGGTCGAGAGAAGAAATGCAGCGGATTACGGATCGGTTTTTCAGTGGTTGCCAAACAAAAGGGTACCCGGAGACCCTTTCCAGAGAGGTCTGGAGGCAAATTGAGTCTTTCGCCGGTTATTCATTCTCCAAGGCGCATTCAGCCTCCTTCGCTGCAGAAAGTTTTCAAAGTCTCTACCTCAAAGCATATTTTCCGCTTGAGTTCATGACAGCCGTTATCAACAACTTTGGGGGATTCTACTCAGCCCAGGTATATTTCAACGAAGCCAGGCGACTGGGAGCGCAAGTGCTTCCTCCCTGCGTGAACCACAGCGAAAGGGGAGCCACAATCAAAGGAAGAGACATATATGCGGGATTTGTTCACATCATGAATCTGGAGCAGGTTTTTGCCAGAACAATTGTAAAAGAAAGGGAAAGAAACGGCCCCTACAGGAATTTGTATGATTTTGCCACACGCACCAGGGCAGAGAAGCAACAACTTCTGCTGCTGATTCGTGCAAATGCATTGCGGTTTACGGGAATACCCAAGGCAAAGCTTATGTGGGAAGCCTGCCTGATTGGCCCCAAAAAAGCCGAAGCCTCAATGCCTCTGTTTGTTACGGATCAACGCCCATTGCATTATCCTGAACCGGATAGCGACTCCTTGCAGGATGCTTATGATGAAATTGAACTGATCGGATTTTCACTGAGTCATGATCCTTTCAGCATGCTCAGGACTTCGTTCAGGGGAGACATTTTTGCCGGCGACATGCTCAAAAACACCGGGAAGCGATTGCGAATGCTGGGCCTTCTGGTAGCAATAAAATACGTCAGGACCGTAAACAGGGATATTATGCATTTCGGATGTTTCCTTGATGCCCGGGGGGAATTCTTCGACACCGTACATTTCCCGAAAAGCGTAAAGGAACATCCCTTTTGTGGGAATGGCATTTACCTGATATCCGGTATACTTACAGAGGAATTCGGGTTTCCGTCACTGACCGTTGAAAAAATGGCCAGGATGCCACTGAAACCCGATCCCCGTCAATAAGTATGGCCTCAGGCCTGGGCTGTGGGCCCTCCCAGATTCATGGGAAGGCCCGGATTGCCAGTATCTTTTATCGGCCCATTGACCGATTCGAACTTGGAAATGTTTTCCTTAAGTGCTGTAAGCAGGCGCTTGGCATGCTGGGGCGTAAGTATGATTCTTGACTTAACCCTGGCCTTGGGAACTCCTGGCATCAGGCGTACAAAATCAAGCACGAATTCCGTATGGGAATGCGTAATGATCGCCAGATTCGAGTAAATACCATCGGCAATATCATCTCCCAGTTCAATATTGATCTGGTGTTCGGGTTTTGGGTTTTCAGCCATAGTTCTGTGTTTTTTCAACAGGTTTATTCTGCATCAACAGTTCTGCTCTTGGAAGCCATAAGCAATTCATATTCTTCCATTGAGCCAACAATGATGTTTTCATACTCGCGCAAACCGGTTCCCGCAGGAATCAGATGGCCAACAATAACATTCTCCTTAAGACCATTGAGACCATCTACTTTGGCACTAACAGCCGCATCGGTAAGAACCTTTGTGGTTTCCTGGAAGGAAGCTGCTGAGATGAAACTCTTGGTCTGGAGGCTCGCACGAGTTATTCCCTGCAATTGCTGGCGGGCAGTTGCTCCTCGCGCATCCCTGGCCAACACCAGTTGCTTGTCCTTACGCTTTAGCAGTGAGTTCTCATCGCGAAGCTTACGCGCGGTAATTATCTGACCTGGTCTGAGTGCAGAGTCGCCTGGATCTTCAACTACCTTTTTACCAAAGATGTTATCGTTCTCCTCCATAAACTCGATCTTGTTCACGATTTCGTTCTCAAGGAAACGGGTATCGCCCGGATCGTCAATGGTTACCTTGCGCATCATCTGACGCACAATGATCTCAAAGTGCTTGTCGTTGATCTTAACACCCTGCATCCGGTACACTTCCTGAACCTCGTTCACAATGTATTCCTGAACCGCTGTGGGTCCTTTGATGGCAAGAATGTCTGCCGGAGTGATAGGGCCGTCGGAAAGCGGCGTACCTGCCTTTACAAAGTCATTCTCCTGCGCCAGTATCTGTTTGGTAAGCGGGACCAGGTAACGTTTCTCATCTCCGGTCTTGGATGTAATGATTACTTCTCTGTTACCGCGTTTGATTTTTTTACCAAAAGATACCACCCCGTCAATTTCTGAAACAACAGCCGGGTCAGAAGGATTCCTTGCTTCGAATAGCTCCGTAATCCTGGGAAGACCACCGGTGATGTCACCCGATTTACCAATTGCCCTTGGGATCTTGGCAATAATAGACCCAGCTTTGATGTCCCTTTCTGAGGAAATTACAATATGGGCACCAACAGGCATGTCGAAAGCCCTGACTTCCTCTCCTTCCTGATTCAGTATGCTTATGGAGGGGTTACGGGTTTTGTCCTTGGATTCAATGATTACCTTTTCATAATAGCCGGTCTGTTCATCTGAATCGGTTCGGAAAGTGGTTCCCTCAATCATGTTATTGAACACCACCCGGCCGGCAACATCAGAAATGATAACCGCGTTGTAAGGATCCCATTCACAAATCAGGTCTCCACTTTCAATCTCAGATCCGGGAGCAAAATAAAGATTGGCACCGTAGGGGATGTTCTGACTGGTCAGCACCATACGGGTATTTTTATCGATTATTCGCATTTCTGCGGAACGTCCGATAACCACGAAATACTCCCTGCCTTCTGCACTTACAAAAGGAACAGAGCGCAGCTCGTCAATTTCCAGGATTCCGCCATATTTGGCATTGATCTTGGAAGCGGTGGCGATATTGGAAGCAGTACCCCCTACGTGGAAAGTACGCAGTGTAAGCTGGGTTCCTGGCTCACCAATAGACTGAGCGGCAATTACACCAACAGCTTCGCCCTTTTGAACCATGCGCCCTGTGGCCAGGTTGCGCCCATAGCATTTGGCACACACACCATACTTTGATTCACAGGTAAGTACCGAACGGATTTCAACTGCCTCAATCGGAGATTCTTCAATTTTATGGGATATTTCCTCGGTAAGCTCTTCGCCAGCACGAATAATAATCTTTCCGGTAGCCGGATGGTAAATATCGTGCAGGGTGGTACGACCCAAAATACGATCGTAAAGAGTCTCTACCGTTTCCTCATTGTTCTTAAGGGCTGTAGCTGTAAGACCGCGAAGGGTGCCGCAATCGGGTTCAGTAATGATTACGTCCTGGGCCACATCAACCAAACGACGGGTAAGATACCCTGCATCGGCTGTTTTAAGTGCTGTATCGGCAAGACCCTTACGGGCACCGTGGGTAGAAATAAAATACTCAAGAACCGAAAGTCCTTCCTTAAAGTTGGAAAGAATCGGGTTTTCAATGATTTCTCCTCCCTTGGCTCCAGACTTCTGGGGTTTTGCCATAAGGCCCCTCATACCTGATAACTGGCGAATCTGCTCCTTGGAGCCACGGGCACCGGAATCAAGCATCATGAACACAGGGTTAAAGCCCTGATTGTCTGAGGTGGTCTTGTCGATCAGGACCTTCGTGAGACGGGCATTGGTATGTGTCCAGATATCAATAATCTGGTTGTAACGTTCGTTATTGGTAATGAAACCCATGGAATAATTGGCACGAACTTCATCTACCTGCTCATTTGC
>CAZFOI010000141.1:0-5325 GCA_964520605.1 uncultured Bacteroidales bacterium | reverse complement strand
TTGTTGGCCTAGACAACCAGGCCATTCGCACTCCCAGCGACCTTCTGGAAGCACTGGGTCGCAGAAGGCCGGGCGATTCGGTTCTTATCAGACTCAACCGTAAAGGAAAAGAAATGGAAGTACGGGCCACTCTGAGAAATGTTTATGGGGAAACCAGATTGGTTAGCCGTGAAGACATTGATATTTTGGATAATCTGGGAGCCCGATTTGAAGTAGTAGCTGAGGCCGATTTAAAAAGACTCAATATTCCAGGCGGAGTAAGGGTGACCGGAATATCCCGGGGACGTCTGATTGCCAGTGCCGGTATACGCGATGGGTTTATTATTACCCATCTCGACAACAAGCCGGTTTCATCCCCTCAGGAATTGAATCGCATGCTGCGCGATAAGAAGGGCGGAGTGCTGGTTGAAGGAGTTTACCCCAACGGTCGCAGAGGATATTACGGTATGGGAATGAGATAGCAGCAGGGTGTTGCATTTACCGGATTTTTTTCATACCTTTGGGGGTTTTTTATCCTAAAGCTTCCCAAAGGTTTATCCATTAGTATTCAAAAACTTATAAAATACACTTTTATCCCTTTTTATGAGACAATTAAAGATTTCCAAGTCCATCACAAACCGCGACACCGCTTCACTGGACAAATACCTCCAGGAGATTGGGAAGGTTCCCCTGATTTCTGCCGAGGAAGAGGTTCAGCTTGCCCAGAGAATTAAGCAGGGCGATCAGGCGGCTTTGGAGAAACTCACCAAGGCCAACCTGAGATTTGTGGTTTCGGTTGCCAAGCAATATCAGAATCAGGGGCTTAGTCTTCCCGACCTGATCAATGAAGGCAATCTTGGACTTATCAAGGCGGCCAAGCGGTTCGACGAGACCCGTGGCTTTAAGTTTATTTCTTATGCTGTTTGGTGGATCAGACAGTCGATACTGCAGGCTTTGGCCGAGCAAAGCAGAATTGTAAGGCTTCCCCTGAACCAGGTGGGATCTCTGAACAAGATTAAAAAGGAAGCTTCCAGGCTCGAGCAGAAATTTGAAAGACCGCCCTCAACGGAAGAATTGGCTGAAGCCCTTGATGTTAATGAGGATAAAATTGCTGAGTCATTCCGTATATCAACCCATCATGTTTCGGTTGATGCCCCCCTTGTTCAGGGTGAAGACGCCAGCCTGCTTGATGTTTACATTAATCAGGATTCTCCCAATGCCGATTCAAGCCTGATTCATGAGTCCCTTGCCAGAGAAATCCAACGTTCGCTGGCAACACTGACAGAAAAGGAGCGCGACGTGATCAATCTGTATTTTGGCATTGGTATGAACCATGGTCTTACCCTGGATGAAATCGGGGCAAAATTTGATCTTACCAGAGAACGGGTTCGCCAGATAAAAGAAAAAGCCATCCGAAGACTTAAACATACTTCACGCAGCAAACTGCTTAAAGCCTATCTGGGCCAGTAAGCAATGAATGTAAGCAAAGGGCATCCGCTGTCGGATGCCTTTTTTTTTATATATTCGAACTTCAAAAATTATCACCATGATGCGTAGCCTGAATCCCACTCTTAGACTTTTTGTATTTCTGGTTTTGGCGCTAATTCCTGCGCTTTTACAGGCAAGAGAAATAAAGATCCAGATTTTTGTAACTGCGGACATCCACGGCCGGATTTTTCCATATGATTTTGTAAATGACAGACCCGGCCAACCCTCATTGGCCAATGTGCATTATCTGGTTGAAATTGCGAGGTCAAGAAACAATCAGGGGGTTATCCTTCTGGATAATGGCGACCTGATTCAAGGTACGCCGGCTTCATATTATGCCAATTTTATTCAGGACAGCCGACGCAATTTGTTCAGTCGGGTATTGAATGGAATGCGCTATGATGCTGCTACTGTTGGCAATCATGACATTGAAGCCGGACCGGAGGTGTACAATCGACTAAAGAATGAATTCAGGTTTCCATGGCTTGGGGCAAACATACTGAATGAAAGTACGGGCGAACCCTACTTCCCGCCATATACCATTATTCGCCGGCAGGGTTTAAGGATTGCGGTGGTCGGGCTATGCACCCCTTCCGTTCCAAACTGGTTGCCTCCGGTGCTCTGGGAGGGCCTTTATTTTCAGGATATGGTTGAAGCTGCCTCAAAGTGGCTGCAGCATATTAAGGAAAATGAAAACCCCGATGCCATTATCGGATTGTTTCACAGTGGGATGGGGCCTTTGGAACCCGCCCCGGGGGATCATCCGCTTGAACAGGCCTCGGCATATATAGCAAGGAATCTGCCGGGTTTCGATGTGATATTTACCGGGCATGATCACCGGCAAAGGGTAGAAACCATTGTCAATACTGAAGGTAAGGAAGTATTGATAGTGGGGCCGGGCCCACATGCCACCACCCTGGCTTTGGCCGAGTTGGTTTTCAGAAGAACGGACAGAAGGACAGTGGTGCTTGAAAGCAAGAGGGGAGAGCAAATACCCACCCAGGGGATACCACCAAGTGGCATGTTCTTTCAACAATTCGACAAAGACCTTTCCGAGATTGTAGCTTACGCATCCAGGCCTGTAACCTTACTTACACATGAGCTCAGAGCCTCTGATGAACTTTTTGGCAATAGTACCTTTGCTGATCTCATACACCAGGTTCAGCTGGAGCTGACAGGAGCCCAAATTTCACTTACGGCTCCTTTGTCACTCGAGGCTACTCTCAGGGCAGGGCAATTGCGTGTCAGAGACTTTTTCCGCTTATACCAGTATGAGAACTTTCTATACAAAATGGAACTTTCCGGGAGAGAATTGCTTGGCCATCTCGAGTACTCCTATGGCCTGTGGTTTTTTGGTCCCGGTGAGGCTGAGGGGCATCTGCTCAGGTTCAGGCAGGATGCCGAGGGACGTGTTCAGATAGACCGGTCGCAGGAAAGGGCCATGCTCAGGCATCCATTTTATAATTTCGATTCAGCAGCAGGTATTATGTACGAAGTTAACCTTGACAAACCCATCGGTTCAAGGGTAAATATTTTGTCTTTGGAGAATGGCGAAGCTTTTGATCTGGATAAAACCTATACTGTTGCCATCAATTCCTATAGGGGCAGCGGGGGGGGAGGCCATTTGACACGAGGCGCAGGAATACCTCATAATGAGCTGGCATCCAGAATTGTATCATCTACAAACCGGGACTTCCGATCTGAGCTGATTCGTTTGTTTTCTGAAAAGCCTGTCCTTACTCCTGAAACCAGAGATAATTGGCGATTGTTGCCTCCCGAGCGGGTAAAAGAACTATCCGTTCAGGATTTTAAATTGCTGTTCCCTTAAGTGGCATAATATCAGGATAAGGCAAGCCAGACATTAGGAGTGCGAGAGGGGTCAGACCTGATTTGAACCGGATGCCAGCAGGTGTTTGCATATGCGGCGTATCAGGCCGGGTCCTTCATAAATAAAGCCGGTATAGACCTGAATAAGAGATGCCCCTGCGTCTATCATTGCTCTTGCCTGTACCGGAGTAAATATTCCTCCTACTGCAATGACAGGGATGGATCCCCCGGATTTTTGGTGGATATAAGACACAACCCTAATGGATTTCTCAAACAGCGGCATCCCGCTCAAGCCCCCGTTCCCGATGCTTTTAATTGTTTTTTCAGGCGTATTCAGTTTGTCTCTTTGGGTAGTTGTATTGGTTGCTACTATACCGCTAAGTCCGTGCAGCACAACCAATTCAATAATTTCGTCGAGTTGGGTGTGATTCAGGTCTGGTGCGATTTTCAACAGCACCGGTTTTGGATCGCCTTTTTGGCTGTTGAGTGTCATTATTCTTTGTAGCAAATCAGACAACTGGTCTTTGTCCTGAAGCCTGGACAGGTTTTCAATATTGGGGCAACTTACATTTATTACGAAATAATCTACCCAGTCATAAAGGGTTTCAAAACACTCAGTGTAATCCCGGGTAGCCAGCTCATTTGGGGTACTTGTATTCTTGCCTATATTGCCGCCTACAATAAGGCCTTTCTCTTTTTTGCGAAGCTGTTTTACCATGGCATCAACGCCGAGATTGTTAAATCCCATTCGGTTAATCAGGGCCTGATCCCCAACAAGACGAAACAGCCTGGGTTTGGGGTTTCCGGGTTGTGGCCTTGGTGTTACAGTCCCGATCTCGATGTGACCAAAACCATAACATGCAAGGTGCTGGTAAAGCCTGCCTTCCTTGTCAAATCCGGCAGCCATGCCTACCGGGTTTGGAAAACGAATTCCAAAAAGCTCTTTTTCCAGGCGGGAGTCCCTTATGGAATATATGCTGCGGATGATTTGAGAAAATCCGGGTATGGCGTGAAGGATACGGATAAGAACCGAAACTAAGTGATGGGCCGATTCAGCTGGCAACAGGAAAAACAAAGGACGTAAGAGCCTCTTATACATTGGCTTTGCCAGCTGGTTTGGTTTTATCTGATGGTGTTTTCTTTTTGGAGGGTTTGGCCGGAGCGGCCTTTTTCTCCTTTGTTTTTACTTCCTCACTATGGGTGGAAGAAGCCGGTTCCGACTGTTGTTCCGCAGGAGAAGCTTCTTCGGCCTCCTGATCTTCCTGAGCTACCGTTATCAGACCTTTTTCCAATAAGAGGGCATACCAGGCAAAAACCTTCTTAATATCAGAAGCATATACCCGTTCTCTGTCATAGTCTGGAAGAATTTCCTCAAATTTGGCCCTTAGTGCTCCCTGGTCTGATTTGGCATCAATGGAAGGCTTGCCATTTTCTTTCTCAAAAATGGTAAGCAGTACCTGCTTCAAAGGAACATCTTCCCCGGTGGTAAAAATGCTGATGTCTTCAAGGGAACTGGAACGGTCCGAAGCAAAAACCGGCAGCCGTTTGCCATCAGACAGTGATTCAACAATCAGCCCCGATTTGGATTGGGTTACAACTTTAAAAAGTCCGTTTTTGCCAGAAATGGTAAGTATCTTGCTTAAATCCATGATGTATACATTTTTCCGGGTTATTCCCAGGTTTCTCAGAGTGCAAAAATAAGAAAAATGGCTGATATCTAACCTGCAAAGATTTGCATGTCGTGCAGTTTGCGGTAATAGCCCTGTTTGTTTATTAATTCTTTATGGGTTCCTGTTTCCACAATCCTTCCCTGGTGTAATACGCAGATAATGTCTGCATTGATGATGGTAGAAAGCCTGTGGGCCACTACAATGGATGTGCGGTTCTTCATTATGTTGCTCAGGGCCTGCTCTACCAGGTGCTCAGATTCGGTGTCTAAAGATGATGTAGCCTCATCCAGGATAAGGATCGGAGGGTTGCTCAGGACCGCACGGGCAATGCTGATGCGCTGCCTTTGCCCTCCGGAAAGCC
>CAZFOI010000140.1:0-5337 GCA_964520605.1 uncultured Bacteroidales bacterium | reverse complement strand
TCTGTCTGGATGATGCGCTCTAGCCTTTACTATCTCAGCCAATGCTTCTGAATAGCTTACCACGACTATATTGCCTTTTTCCTCCGCCAGCCTGCTGATCAGCTCGGCCCGTATTTGCACATTGGCGTTATCGGTGTCTTCATATGAGTAGGCTTTTTTGTATGCAGAAGGGAAGAAAAAAATGCTCCGGCTTTCATTGTCAAGGTCCTTTTCTCCAAGCAGGTTTTCCAAATCATTAAAAAAATGGGCCGCAGCCTCCCTGTCGTTAAGAATTGCTACTGTTGGTTGCTTTAAGGTTCGTATGCTGGCTGCGCACAAAAGGGCTGCAGAAGAACCGGCAAGCCCCTGAAGGAAAAGTTTTTCGTTGCGAAGCTGTCTTAGCCTGTTGCAGAGCGATGCAAAGGTGTCCGACTCCTGGTAAAGAGGGATAAGGTTTCCGGCATTCAAGACTGTTCCTGTTTTGAACATGCTTTCATGAATTCTTCTACTTTTTCTACCATCCACTTTGGTCCGGTGTAAAAAGGTGCGCGTTGGTGCAGGCTGTCGGGTTGGATTTCCAGGATTCTGCGATATCCATCGCTGGCTTTGCCTCCTGCCTGTTCGGCAATAAAAGCCATGGGCTTGCATTCATATAAAAGACGGAGTTTCCCTTTAGGGTTTTTGGTAGTTCCAGGATAAAGAAAGATTCCCCCTTTAATCAGATTTCGGTGAAAATCGGCTACCAGTGACCCAATATACCTTGAGGTATATGGCCTGTATGTGCCCGGGTCATCTTCCTGACAGTGCTTGATGTATCGCTTGACCCCTTGTGGAAAGTGAATATAATTTCCTTCATTAATGGAATAAATATTGGCTGTTTCCGGGAACCGCATATCCGGATGCGACAAACAGAATATACCCACAGACGGGTCAAGTGTAAAGCCGTTAACTCCCTTGCCGGTTGAGTACACAAGCATAGTGGAAGACCCGTAAATAATATACCCTGCGGCAACCAGGTTCAGACCGGGTTGAAGCAAATCCTGAAGTGTGCCTCCACCCACTTCTGAAATACGCCGATAAATAGAGAAGATGGTTCCAATGGATACATTGGCTTCAATATTGCTGCTGCCATCAAGTGGATCCATGGCAACCACATATTTGCCCAGTTCAGAAAACTCGTTTTTAAAAGAGATGACCTTCTCGTTTTCTTCGGATGCGATGGCGCAGCATTCACCCCCGCCTTTTAAGGCTGAAATAAACATTTCATTGGCAAAAACATCCAGCTTTTTCTGCGTTTCTCCCTGTATGTTCTCCCTGCCGACTGTTCCCAATATGTCTACAAGGCCGGCAGCATTGATTTCGCGGTTTACGATTTTTGCTGCTGTGGCTATATCGTTCAGCAGCCTGGTAAGGGCGCCTTTTGCATGGGGATACTGAGACTGTCTTTCAATGATGAATTCTGTAAGGGTCTTTATCTTGTATCGCATCATATGGTGTGTTTTGGCCATGCAGACAGCAGGCCTGTTTGGTACTTTAATAGCAAAACCATGGCAGACTGAGCCGCCCTAATGATGTTCCGCTCTCTGGTGTCTCCAAAATGATACAATTCGGATGCCAGCAGACCGGGCCCGCATATTCCTATCCAAACAGTACCAACAGGTTTTTCATCACTCCCGCCACCGGGGCCGGCAATGCCTGTTATGCCTATACCATAAGTGCTTCCGGATAACAACCGAATCCCTTCAGCCAGGCTTTCAGCCACCTGCCTGCTTACAGCACCATGGGCGGAGATCAGGCCGGGGTCGAAGCCGGGCAATTGGGCTTTGAGATGGTTTGCATAAACAATCATCCCACCCGAAAAATACTCGGAACTGCCAGGAATACTGGTGATTCTATGTGAAAGATAACCTCCGGTACAACTTTCGGCTACGGCCAGGGTCTGATTATTTTTTCGGAGTGCATGGCCCAGGATTTCTTCCAGGGTCTGATTGCCGGTGCCCCAGATATATTCAGGAATGATTTTACTGAGTTTAGCGCTCTCTTCCTGAATCAATTGCCGGCATCTGTCGGAAGATTCACTTCTGGCTGTGAGCCTGAGCCTGACTATCCCGGGCTGTGGCAGATAGGCCAGGTTTATTTCGGGGGGCAGTGATTCTTCCCAATGTGAAATTTTATCTGCCAGAAATGATTCCCCGATACCCTGGGTAAGTATGGTGTGATGGAGAATGGACATACCCCTGCCATGCAGTTGCAACCTTGGGATAACATACTCAGACATGATATGCTTCATTTCATGAGGCACACCAGGCATGGCAATAACAATCAGTCCGTTCTCATTAAACCAAAGCCCCGGAGCGGTTCCAAATGGATTTCTTAAAGCTTCGGCTTTTGCAGGCAAGCGGGCCTGCATGCGGTTTAAGTTGGTAAGAGGCAGCCCTTTTTTCTCAAAGAAAGCAGCGATGTCCTGCAGTATGGTTTCGTTGTGAACGAGGGAGCATTGAAAAAAATCGCAGAATGCTTCCTTTGTTATGTCGTCTCTGGTAGGACCAAGACCCCCTGTGGTAAGAACGACGCCAGAACGCCCTCCGGCTTCCTGCAGCGCACGAATGATTTCCTGTTTGTTGTCGGTTATGACAGTGGTTTGCCTTACGGCAATACCAATCAGATTTAATTCTGATGCAATGAAAGCCGCATTGGAGTTTATGGTCTGACCAATGAGCAACTCCTCACCTATAGAGATAATTTCCGCCTGCATGCCTGGCAGTTTGATAATGCGAATTTCGCAATTCTTGCTTACATAGAGCGGGTTTTCTTTGCAGTTTGACAAGATTTGCCTGATTATTGTTATTTTTGCATGACGGGGACTGGCATTCCCGTTTTTTGTTTTTTATTTAGCCACCTGCATTTAACCTGGTAATTACCGGAACTATGGAACCATTTAAAGAATCGGAACTGATCCTGAATCCCGATGGTAGCATCTATCATCTGAAACTTCGACCTGAACATATTGCCAATACCATTATAGTAGTAGGTGATCAGGACAGGGTTGCACGGATTTCCTCCCGCTTCAGCAAAACAGAACACAAAATCCAAAACAGGGAGTTTGTAACCCATACGGGCTATTATAATGGGGCAAGGCTCACGGTTTTATCAACCGGCATCGGGACAGACAATATAGACATTGTCATTAATGAACTGGATGCCCTTGTCAACATCGACCTGCAAACCAGACTTGCCAAAGAGGAGCATACCAGTTTGAATATCATTCGGCTGGGTACTTCAGGCGCTTTGCAACCCGAGATCCCGGTAGATGTTCTGGTTGCTTCGGCCTATGGCCTTGGATTTGACGGGCTGTTGCATTTTTATGATTTTCCTGATGGGGTAACCGAATTCGGGCTTGAACAGGCTTTCATCCGGCAGACAGGCTGGAATCAAAAACTGCCCCATCCGTATATTGTCAAATCTTCTGATAATCTTATGGCCACCCTGGCCCATGATCTTGTTAGCGGCATTACGGCCACAGCAAATGGTTTTTACGGCCCCCAGGGCAGAAAGCTCAGAATTCCCCTGGCTTACCCCGAACTTAATGAGCGCATTGAACAATTCCACCATCAGGGTTTGAGAATTACCAATTTTGAGATGGAAACATCTGCACTCTATGCCCTTGGGCGGTTGTTGGGACATCAAACCCAGACCATCTGTGCAATTATTGCGAACAGGGTTCGTAAGGAGTATAGCAAAGATTACAAAAAAACAGTCGATTATATGATCGACCTTGTATTGGATCGTCTTACCTCTGTCCCGGCCTGAGTCATGCAACCGGAACATCCAGAGGCAAGGGCTTTGGTACGGCTGGTAGATGAGCCGGATGAGGCGGTATATAGTGAAATTGCTGCCAGAATCATTGCATTGGGGCCCGGAATACTGGAATTATTGGAACAGGAACTTGATGCCAGTACGGATTTGCTGGTAAGGGAACGGATTGGTGAACTCCTGTGGCAGATTCGCCTTGCAGTATTGCGCAGTGAGCTTGCTGCCTGGATCGCATCCGGTGGCAACAACCTGATGGAGGCCTGGATTGCTGTTACGGGTTTCTTTTATCCTGATATGGAAGATGAGGCTGTGCTATTTGAACTGGCATCCATCAGAAAGGATGTTTGGCTTGAAATGAATGAGAATCTGACAGCCCTGGAACTGGTTCGTGTATTCAATCAGGTCTTTTATCAGATTCATGGTTTTTCCGGAAATATAGAGGATTATCATGATCCGGCCAATTCAATGATTCATAAAGTGCTTCAATCCAGGAAAGGCAACCCGCTCTCCCTGGGAATGATCTACCTTCATATTGCCCAAAGCCTTGATTTGCCTGTGGTAGGCATAAACCTGCCCTCACATTTCGTCCTTGCACTTAAGAAAGAACAATCAATGAATACCGGGCAACCGGAATATGGGAAAGACCTGCTGTTTTTTATTAATCCTTTCAGGCAGGGCAGCCTTTTCTCTCACCAGGATTTGATGGATTATCTTGTAAAGCAGAACATTCCTCCCGACCCTGTGTATTTTCAGGCCTGTTCACATATGGACATGATCCTACGCCTGCTTAACAATCTGATAGCGTCATTGGAGAAAAGCGGACAGGCTGTGCATGCAGAGGCTATGAAAGACCTGCAGTCCTTGTTTGAAGAAGATAAGGAAGACTAATCCCTATTGAATGTATACAATGGCGTTGATGCTCATTCCGGCTCCCACCGAAGCGAAAAGCAATGCATCACCTTCCCGGATACTGTGACCGGGCAGATTGCCCTTCAAAATCATGTCGTAAAGGGTGGGCACGGTAGCCACAGAAGAATTGCCCAATTCCTGGATGTTCATGGGCATTACTTTCGGAGTGTCAGCCTGAAGTCCGAAAAGCTTATAAAACCTTTTAACAATGGCCTCATCCATTTTTTCATTTGCCTGATGAAGCAATATCTTACTGATTTGCCCGGCAGATATGTCGGTCTTGTCCAGGGCGGCTTTCATCGCCAGGGGAACATTCATCAGGGAGTATTCATAAATTTTTCGACCATGCATTTTCATATACCTGATGTTGGGGTCGGATTCCGGTGCGTTCGATTCTCCCAGATACAGGTAATAGGCCTCGTCAACTGCATTGGTAACGGCTGCTGATGCGATCATTCCTCTTTTGAAGGATTCCGTTTTGGCTTCCAGAATGGCAGCTCCGGCACCATCGGAGAATATCATGGTGTCTCTGTCGTAATCATCTACTACCCTTGATAAGGTTTCGGCTCCGATGACAAGACAGCGGCTGGCAAGACCTGTCCGGATAAAGGAATCAGCCTGAATCAGGCCCTGAAC
>CAZFOI010000139.1:0-5383 GCA_964520605.1 uncultured Bacteroidales bacterium | reverse complement strand
GGGAACACCAGCAGGCCAAGGGTTAAAAACAGCACGATCTGAAACAGCCAGGCGAGACCATCAAATACCTTCATAATGGTCTTTTTATGGATCAGGTCGTGATTGCCAAGGTAAACGGCACTCATGTATACGGCAAGAAAACCATTGCCACCCAAAAAATCAGTGGCAGAAAAGGTAAGGAACATCAAGCCAATTACCATTACCGGGTACAATCCTTCAAAATCAAGATGGATACGGTTAATCATCAACTTACTTAACCGTCCAAAAAGGTATCCCGCCAAACCGCCGATAGCCATCTGCTGTAGAAAAAGAGGAAGAATTGATATCAAACGCAATTCAGGATTTACCACAAGACCCAGAAAAGCGATGGTCAGCACATAGGCCATGGGGTCGTTGCTTCCGCTCTCGAACTCCAGGGTAGATCTGAGATTGCTTTTAAGTGCCAGGTTTTTTGATCGCAATATGGAAAAAACGGCTGCCGCATCTGTCGAAGAAACGATGGCCCCGAGAAGCAGGCCTTCGTACAAGCTAAAATCGGTGATCAGCCAGACAAACGTACCAAGGGAGACAGCAGTAAGCAACACCCCCAGGGTAGACAAACTAAACCCCTTCCAAAAACAGGGTTTTATGCTCGACCAATGTGTATCAAGACCACCTGAGAACAAAATGAAACACAGGGAAACCACCCCAATGAACCGCGCAACCGCAGGATTGTCAAAATTAATACGACCTATGCCTTCAGAACCGGCCAGTATGCCTACTGCAAGAAAAAGGACAAGGGTGGGAACGCCAAATCTGTATGATGTTTTACCGGCTATGATGCTGACAAGCATGAGTATGGAGCCTATCAGCAGAATGTTTTCTATAGAAAGATTCATATGGAATACCCTATATCCACAAAGATAACATAAAAATCAGCCTATGAAAACCATTGTTTCCATGTATATATATTCAGAAAAAATGGGACTATATTGCGCTCAGCCTGAGCCTACGCCCATAAGCATCAGCCTGAAGCAAGGCATCAAAGACCATTTGGGTAGTAATGCCCGATCCTTCATGGTGAATGGTAGATCCTTCTTCTGCAGCCTTGTGCGCAACCTTCATCAAGCCATCGGTATCCTCATAACGGATGCCGAGTTCGGCCAGGCATACCGGAAGTCCTACGCTGAAACAAAATTCATATACCTCACGGATTTCCCCTTTTGGTGCATCCATCATATGCAATCCAGCCAGCAAGCCAAAAGCCACCTTCTCTCCATGATAATACGCATGGGTTTCAGGCAATACGGTGAATCCATTATGAATGGCATGTGCAGAGGCTATGCCGCCACTCTCGAATCCTATACCACTAAGCAGTATATTGGCTTCTGCCACATGATGCAGGGCCTGGCTGACAACACCAGCCTGGTTGTCCAATTTTGCCTGAAGGCCGAATTTAATTAAAACCTCATAGCACAATTCGGCCAGATTACGCCCAGCCAGGGTGGAGAAGCCTCCACATTCATTCATAGCCCCAGCAGAAGCACATGACCTTGCTTCGAACCAGGTAGCCAGGGCATCGCCCATGCCTGCCACCAGAAAACGTACCGGGGCCTTGGCCAGAATATCCATATCTACCAATACCACCGGAGGATTCTGGCGCTGGTAATGCACCTTTTCGAACACCCCCTCAGGGGTATAGGTAACCGCACAGCCGCTACATGGGGCATCTGTTGATGCAATGGTGGGTACAACAATCACAGGCAGTCTTGCCCTGTCTGCGGCAATCTTGGCTGTATCTATTGTCTTTCCGCCTCCCATGCCAATCACCACATCGGCACCCCTAAGATGGATTTGTTCTGCCACACGACTAAGTTCCATCTCGCTGCTCTCACCGGTAAAGATGTCTGTAAAAATCCAGGAAGACAATGGCGGATGAAAAAAGTGTTCCGGCAGATATTTTACAGCCGATGGGGAGGCAAGAATAAGGGCCTTGCTTCCAAATTGCCTGATCAGGTTCTCGAGCTTGTGGATGGAACCACTGCCCTGAATGTATTTACCGGGAAAATACGCAATATATTCCATAAGCCTGGAATTTAAAAAGTTCCTTTCAGGGCCATTTGATTTCTCCTGTGTTTTTTCACAAGAGCTTTGCCTGAATAACATATACTCTCCAAAAAATGATTCAACTGATACACCAGGCTGTTCATGCCATCGCTGAGGTTCCAGGCGTTGGTATATACCACCACGGTGAAGTCCATAGCCGGATCATAAGCCATTATTGTAAGGTATCCGGCATGGGCACCGCTGTGTCCGTAGCCAAGATTATTGGTGTAGGTTAAGCCACAGCCATAGCCTCCTGCCCTGGTAGTGCCGGCAGGCAGGTAGTTCATCATGATACTGTTTACGGTATTAAATCCCAGTATGCCTTTGCCTGACAATAGCTTATGAAGAAAGAGTGCCAGATCATCTGCCGTAGTTATCAGGTTTCCCTCTGCCACATATGCCGACATATTGGACTGGGTTACATCGTATATTTCATCATCAAAAAGTACGTAGCCGGGAACCCAGGGGTCAGGCATGAACTGATCGCTTCCCAAGTCGGGCAGGCTGCTGCTGAACATGCCCATGGGCCGCAATACATGATCCGTCAGAAAATTGCGGAATGACTGTCCTGATACCCTTTCTATGATTTTCCCAAGAATGGAATAACCCGTATTGGAATAATGGTAAGCCGTGCCGGGAGGGAAATAAAAAAGGCCTGTTTCCGAAACGACCTGCACCAAATGATCGAAACTTATGGTAAATGACTCATCCGATTCCAGCACATAATCGATATAATTCATGCCCTTGTATGGGAGCTGAGCCGCAATGGTATCTGGTATGGTTTCATTGGCCACATCATACACCCCGGCCCGGTGCCTAAGCAAATCAAGGATTGTTATGGATTCTTTAAAAGGGATATTATATGCAGGAATATCAGGCACATAGGGATCCTGGGTTCCGGGTATCAAATCATTAATTTTATGGTTGATGTTTAAACGCCCTTGTTCTTGCAGCAACAAAATTGCGGTGGCAGTCAGGGTCTTGGTGCAACTCGCTGCCCTGAAATGCACACCACCACCCTGAATGTCTTCCAGCCCGGATGAAACATAGAAAGCATCAGGCCCATGCAATACCTTTAATGCGACGCCTCCCGGGTAGGCCGGTTCCTTAACAAGGTATGCATTCCAGATGGAATCTACCATATGCTGAAGATCCGCTTTAAGCGCCTGGTTGCGGTCCAATTCCGCATCATCATAGGAACATCCTGATGCAAGGAAAAGGGACAATGCCAGCAAAACCAGCAGAACCCTGACTCTTAAGCAATCATAACCCATTGTCTGTTAGTTGGTTTGTTTAATTACCAGCTTCTGGTCTGTCTCTACAATGCCCACTGTTGGCACCTCCCGGTCTGATGCCAGATCAGGGATGCAGTAATCAAACTTACAGAAAAATCTGAATGATTATACACCAAATGCTTAGATTCCGATTCAATATTTCATCAAAGGCTATCTCGGAAACCCGAAACGGACAGAAAAAAGCAGTTGTGATGGTCTTAAGAAATAGGTCAGTTCCGACACTGTGTATGCAGTCGACTGGAAACTAAGGTAGGTGCTGGTATTAAAAATATTCATCCATCGGGCCTCAATATCTATGCGGTGTTTTCTGATGGTATAGCGATACAGCAGGTCGGCAAAGAGAAAATCTGATTCCCGGTAGCGGTAGTATTCCGTGGTTAACCCCAGGTAATGGTTCCTATCAATGAAGCCATTCAAATCAAGATAATGTCTCATCATGCTTATGTTGCTGTTGAGACTCGAGGCGATATATGTGTTAATAAAGCTAAAGTTGGTTTTGTATTCAGCATTTAACCACTCAGTGATGCGTACATTGGCTTGAGGTCTGATACTTATAAACCTATTCTCAGTTTCAAACAATTGCTGATTGAGCAAGGACTTTCTTTTGTTATGACTCAGACTTACACGCAGGCTTAATGTGCTTTTTGCTGCATCAAAATATTTACTGGTCTCTCCGCTAACAATGTGAAAGTATGCCGTATTTGGCAATTCGTACGCCTGAAGAATGCCAGTCCCATCAGGCTGTATCTGGTTGCGGAATATTAAATTGTTATCATTTATAATAAAACTGTAACTAAGCGAATTAAAAAACGAGGTAAAGGGGTTTCGGTAGCTTAGAAAAGTAGAAAAATTATGCCTCCTGGATTCTGACAGAGGAGCGGCATTTTGCTGCAGACTTTGATGGTTCTTAAGGATATAGCCGTAATGAACCCCATCAAGGTCTCCCAGGCTGGCACTATATGCCCAGGAAGCCCTGATGCGCCATAATCCACCAAATTTATACTCTGTCGAAATCCTTGGATCAAATACCAGGCGGTTTATCTCCTGGCCATCCATCAGGTTTGCATCATACAACTCAGCGCGCTGCCATCCAATAGGCAATGCTGCGGTAAGCGAAACATCTTTTATTCTATAGCTGAATTCCGTGTTAAGATAGGTGCGAAGATGATCACTTTCCAGACAGTTGGCGTAAGAGATCGGGGCTAATTGCCATTCATCATCAATTTGCTTCATAAGAGAGGAATCCACCCTCTGCCATCGATAAGAGATTCCGGCACGGGGTCTGATGCTGATTCCCTTCCATGAAAAACTGAAACCGGCCGAGTGATCTGAATATAAACGATGCAACTCCAAATTTTGTTTCAAACCATCAAAGGGTTCTCCAAAGTTAAGTAGATGTTCATATTGCCCCGGACTAATAATCAGTTGCTGGGGGCTATGGTCATATGAAACAAAAGACTTTAGCTCAATCAGATGATTTCCTGTCGGTTTTACTGATCTGAGTTCGTTAGAAATATTTCGCAAAGGCAATTTAAGCGACTGGCCAAGCAATTGATCATTAATGGTAATACGTCCGTTTCGATTATCCCAACGGGTATGTATCTTCAACTTGTTGTCGAGATAATTATCCTTAATGTTGCGGTTAAGGGTAAACTCACCCTGAAGATAATGATCGTTTAAACGATTTTCTAGCGATTCTGAGAAATTCAGAGTATCTAAAGGAGTATAAATTGTACGGTTCCGAATGCCTTGCTGTTGTTGATTATCATGGATATAATAAAGATTGGCACGTAGTTGATAATCTTTACTAAGCCGCAGCAAAGCGTTGCTATTTATCAGGTGGATGTTGTTGTTGAGATACCTGTTTTCATTAAAATCAGGAGGGATCATGCTTTGTATGCCAAGCATTTCCGGGTTTTCTCTTGGCCTGTCGGCGCGGTTGCGCATATCCTGCAAGGGAAGGGCCGAAAGCTGCCTGGCAGCATCATTACCCGTATTGTTTG
>CAZFOI010000138.1:0-5383 GCA_964520605.1 uncultured Bacteroidales bacterium | reverse complement strand
TATGCCACTGATTGCCGCCATGGGGGGCAATGTGGGCGTTCAGTCCTCAGCCCTGATTGTAAAGGGGCTGGCAAACCACTCCCTGTCTGGCAGTATTGTTCATAAACTTTTTAAGGAACTTTCGGTAGGTCTGATCAATGGGGTGGTGTGCTCGGGACTGTTGTTGCTATACAGTTTCTTTTTTGCCCCCTCCCTTGCCCTGAGTCTGACGGTAAGCACCGCATTGATGACGGTGATATTGTTTGCTTCAATTTTTGGCACCTTTGTGCCACTGGCACTGAATAAATTAAAGATAGACCCTGCACTGGCCACCGGACCATTTATTACCACCTCCAATGACATCATCGGCTTGTTTATTTATTTCCTGATTGGGCGCCTGATGTATGGATTTTTCTGATTCCGGGGAGGACTTACTTCCAGTTCAGTGTGTGCAGCAAATGCCTAATGTCTTCTTCCAGAAAGCGGATTACCGGTGCGAGGGAATCGTTGTTTGGCGTTACCTCAAAGTACAGGGCGCCCCTTAAAAAATGACGGACACTGTCGGTTACATAAAACTGAAGAGGCGATGCTGCCTCCTTTCCCCTGATTTCGTAGATTAGCCCGTATACCCTGTTATGGTCAAGGGCAACCACTTCTTCGCGAATGGCAGTTGCCTTGGGAATGTGTTTGTTTACAAAGACCCGTGCATCGTTAAAATACATATCCAGGCTTTCTTCTCCGCTAACGGGCTTATAACTCAGGTGAATCGTGCCTTTGAATAATGGGAAAGAGAGGTCTGCCCAATAAGGCTCAGAGGTGGGCCGCAGATCAGGGATCATGGTTGCGTACCGGGGGTAATAAAAAGAATAGGGAAATACTGAGTCAAACAGCACATAGTGCTTTTCTGGCAATTCAATGCGGAAGTGGCCCCTGGGCTTTGGGGAGTAATCCTGGCGGCAGCCGGCAAAAACAACCGCCATAATCAGGATAAGGAGTATGCGCAATCCATGATTCATTGAGGCAGTATCTTGATTTTTAATCTTTTGATTCGCCTGTTATCCACGCCTTCCACTAAAAATTCCATATTTCGAAAGGCAATGATGTCGCCTCTTTTGGGCAACTCCTGCCTTATTTCAAGGATTAGTCCGGCCAGGGTGTCGGCCTCGCCCTTGGCTTCATCGAACTGGGCATAGTCTGCCCCTGTAATCTTGCAAAAGTCCTTTAGCAGGGTTTTCCCCTCAAAAATATAGGTGTGGTTATCGAGTCTTGAATAAACGGCTTCCTCGGTATCGAATTCATCATTGATTTCTCCAACAATCTCTTCCAGGATGTCTTCCAGGGTAACAATGCCCGATGTGCCTCCGTATTCGTCTACGACAACCGCCAGGTGAATCTTTTTTTCCTGGAACTCCTTAAGCAGGTCGCTGATTCTCTTGCTCTCCGGGACAAAGAAACAATTGCGCAACAATTTTTGCCAATCAAAGGATGCATCTTCCTCCAGATAGGGCAGCAGGTCTTTGATGTATAATATGCCTTCGATATTGTCGAAGCTTTCCCTGTAAACCGGAATCCTGCTGTAGCCTGCTTCCAGAATGATATTGATGAGTTTGGTAAAAGGGGTTTCAATGTCCACGGCAACAACATCAACCCTGGACTTCATGATTTCCCTGGCGTAAATATTGCCAAAGCTGACTATGCCTCTGAGAATTTTGCGGTCGTCCTCAGTGGCAGAAACATCGGAGGTTATATCCAGGGCATGGGAGAGATCGTCCATGCTGATATTGGGTCGTTTCTTTTCCATCCTCTTGTCTATCATGTTGGTAGACTTTACCAACAGGGTGCTTAGTGGATAAAACAAACGGCGCAGCAGCAAAAGGAGTGGGGCCATATAGGCGGCAAAGCCTTCCGCATGCCTGGTGGCATATATTTTTGGAAGAATCTCTGCAAACAGCAGAATGATAAAGGTAACCAGAATCACCTGTATCAAAAAGCCCAATATGGGCGAGGCACTAAAATCGAATAATGCCCTGAAAACAATGGTTGAGAGCAAAATGATGGCAATATTGATCACGTTATTGGCAATCAGAATGGTTGCCAATAATCTTTTGGGCCTTTCCAAAAGATTGATGATCAGGGAGTCTGTTTTTTTCTTTAGCTTGCGAATGGCTTCAAGCTGGTTGTGCCCAAGTGAAAAAAAAGCCACTTCCGACCCCGAAATAAGGGCAGAGAAAAACAAAAGCACAAGCATGGCCAATATTCCAAAAATGGCATCAGCAGGAATCGCCTGAAGAAAAAGCAAGGGTAGGAACAGGATACGCGAATAAGGCTCGGGTGAATCTTCCAAGGTTATATACGTTCTTTGGTTACTGCAAAATTAATGCATTTTTATTATCAAATGCAAAATGACTGTGTATGAGTATGTCAGCGTTTTTATGCATTATCTTCGGCAACCCAGTCGGCGTAGGAACTGGAAGTCTCATGCAGCCTGAGCATGTGCAGGGAGATGCCTTCGGGGAGGGCCTCTCTGATTTTTCCGGCAAAATCAGCTACCATGTTTTCGCAGGTTGGCTGATAGGGCAGGAGGATTATTTTGCCTGGAAATGCTGCTGAACGGAAAAGGCTTGCATCCTCAGAGGCAGCATTGACCATCAATCCATGATCAAAAGGATCAATGATGAGCCCATGGATCATCTTCTTCAACTGTGAAAAGTCCATAACCATACCACATTTGGGGTGTGTGGGCTCGCTGATGGGGATGCCTTTGATGGTTACTTCCAACACATAACTGTGCCCGTGAATGTTCCTGCAGGGACCATCATAACCGGAAAGCACATGGGCTGCTTCAAATCGAAATATTTTGGTAAGTCTGATAACCGATTTCATTGCTTTTACTGGCTCGACGCCCTCCTGAGAAAGCGGATGGCGTATTTGTTGAACAATTCCGGCTGGTCTACATTGCAAACGTGGCCTGAAGCAGGGATGGTGATGAGCCTGGCCATGCGGTTGTTGCTCACGAGTTCCCTCACCGGATTAAGAAACAGATGATCCTGATCACCCATAAGATAAAGAGTGGTAATGGCCGGATTTCTTTCGTTGTGGTATCTGAGCACGGGGTTAACATCGTGAAGCAACTTGAACCAGCGGTTGATCTCTCTTCTGTACAGTTTCTGAGCTTCCTTTATAAACAGGCTGCGGCTTTCTTTATGGTTGGGGTTGGGCATCAGAATGTTTGCCATCAGGCGGTATAGCCACATGAATGGAATGACGGGCTTGAATACCTTGGCCGTAAACACCAGAAACCGCGACCGTACATTTAATCTTGTAATGGCTCCGGCAAGAACCATTGATTGCACCCTGAGGGGTTGAAGCTCTGCTATTACGCGTATCAGAATGGTTCCCAGGGATATTCCGACAAAATGGCTCTTTTTGATTCCAAGGTGGTCTAGAACCTCTAATACGTCACGGCTGATATCCTCGAAAGTGTAGCGCCTGCCCATATAGGCCTCGAACAGATCCCTGGATTTTCCATGTCCTCTGAGGTCTACCATCAGAACGTTGAAATGCCTGGAGAAATCCCTGATTTGTTTGAACCATATTACAGAACTCCCTCCAACTCCATGAATCATGGTTACCCATGGGGCATCGGGTTTGCACAGGTAAGTCTTGTAGTATAGATTTGCCCGGGTGGCTGTATGCTTCATATGGGAACCGATTACAAAGGTTTGGTCAGATCAAAATCAATTCTGAGCCTTTTCTCTCCGTCTCTCTCAAGCCAGTAGGAGAAAGTTGTAAAATCTTCACTAATCGATACGGTCCATATGTTTCCGCTTCCTCCCTCGATAATTGTGCCGGTATACTCATCGGCCGGGAAATGCTGAACAAAGGCAGATCCATTAAGGTCTGCATATCCTCCGTACAGGGTATCATCTTCCGGAGTTCCGTCGGGGTGGCGGTGGTCATGACGGAATCTAAGCCTGCCTTCTTCACTTATAAACATCCAGGTACGGGAATGGTCCTCTCCAACCTGAAAGGGGATCAATATCTGACCTTCTTCGCAAACACTAACCTTCATGATCAGGTCCAGGTGTGCCCAGCCGGAGCTGTGATGGCTGCGATAAATCTGTTCTCCCTGGTAGGTGTTTCCACACAGGGATGCCAGGTTGTTGAAAAACGCCTGGTGGGTTTCATTTTCAAACAAGGGGTTTTCGGCCTGCTGTTCCGGATTTGATCCTGATGAACAAGCACTCAAAACAATCCCCGAAACAACCAACATGAATAGGAATCTGCGCATAACAAAAACATTTAATATACACTGCAAAGATAATGAAAGCATTAAAGCCTTTGGCGGTTTTTGTGGTTAAGGTTACGTAAATCTATTATTTTTGTGCCGAAAGCATTCAACAATCAACCTATTTTATCATGAAGAAGACTATCCGATTTTTTTGTATTGCCATGATTCCTGCCTTACTGTCGTTTTACCAGGCAGCCAATGCCTGCACCAACGTATTGGTATCGCGGGGGGCAAGCGCTGACGGCAGTGTCATGATCAGCTATCTTGCTGACGCCGGCGGGTTTATGGATCCGCTGTATTTTATGCCTGCCAAAACCCATGCCCCGGGCGATTCTATTGATATATACGAATGGGACACAGGCAAATTCCTTGGAAGAATTGCACAGGTAGCGCGCACCTTTAAGGTAATCGGCAATATGAATGAATATCAGGTGGCCATTGGAGAAACGACCTTTACCGGCCGCCAGGAACTTGGGAAACCCAATGGCATCCTCGATTACGGAAGCCTTATGTACCTTGCATTGCAAAGGGCCAAAACAGCCCGGGAGGCCATTAAGGTCATTACTGATCTGGTTGCCAAATACGGATATGCCAGTACGGGAGAATCCTTTTCCATAGCAGACAAGAATGAGGTGTGGATCCTTGAGCTTATTGGCAAGGGCGAATTTGGCAAAGGTGCCGTATGGGTGGCTGCCCGGGTTCCGGACGGCTACATTGCTGCACACGCCAATCAGGCCAGAATCCGACAAATTAACTGGAATGACCGGGATAACTGGATGTGGTCTGAGGATGTGGTAAGCTTTGCCCGTGAGCGTGGCTATTTTTCCGGTCGCGACCGCGATTTCAGCTTCACAGATGCCTATGCTCCACCAACACCCCGATCACTGCTGCTGTGCGAAGGCAGGGTTTGGAGTGTCTATAGGAGAGCAGCTCCCAGTCAGAATTTCTCAGATGATTACTGGCGCTGTGTAGAAGGTGCCGAACCCTATCCATTGTTTATCAAACCAGATGAAAAGATCACCCTCAGGGCCATGATGAACCTTACCCGGGATCATTTCCAGGGTACTCCTTATGATCTTACCCAGGGTATTGCGGCAGGTCCCTATGGATTGC
>CAZFOI010000137.1:0-5422 GCA_964520605.1 uncultured Bacteroidales bacterium | reverse complement strand
GTTCCTGGACATGGATTGTACCTGATTTCCGTTGAGTACCCTCAAGGCATTCTGGAAGAAAGCCATGATGTTTCCTGAGTTATTTATACAGGCATTTTTTTTCTTACCTTTTCTAACAAACGTGAAACAGTCCCTTTCTTTGGTTCATTGCTGGGTCGTATAGACCCGAGCAAAAACCCATAAGGCTCCATGCCCGGAACCTCATCAAAAATCACCTTCAGCATGGCCATCCCCGGAATAAAAAGAATCATACCAGCCAGGCCCCAGATATAATTTCCAATAAACAGGGCTATGATGGTCATCAATGGATTCATTTATACCTTCCCGCCTACAATTTTCGGTGTAAACAGGTTGCTCTCTGCAACCTGGATAACATAAAATGCGAGAAAAAGCCCAAATGGATACCACAGGGAGTCTTTGGTCAGAAGGGCGTAGGCTATGGGGAGAACGGAGCCGATAAATGGCCCTACAAAAGGAATTACGTTCAGAAGGGCTGCAAATACGGCAAACAAAAGGGCATGCCGTATGCCCAATGCCAAGAGGGCAATGCTGTTCAGTACAGCCAAAATAAGAATTACTATCAGCATTCCGGTAATATAGTTCTGGACTACCTGCTTTACCTTTGATATTACATTTCTAACCCTGGGCTGATGATCTTCAGGGAAAACCCGCATTAAAAACTCAGTCAGAAATTTGCGGAAATACAGAAAAAGGAAAATATATACAGGAAGTATAAAAACCACTGTAAGGGTTGATGCTGTGGCAATCACACCCTGGGTAAGAGAAGACATGTTTTCTGTAAGATAACCAAACAAAGTGTTCTGAATACTTTTCATCGAAATCGGAACGGAACCTTCAATGTGCTTCTCAGTAAATTCGTTTATCAGGCTTATAAGCTCAGAAACCCTTGCATTGAGAAATGCAAGATCATCAGCAAAACCAAGCAACTGGTTATAGAAGAAATAAATCAATCCGGTAATTACCGACAATATGGTCAGAACGCCCAAAAAGGCTGCAATAAACCGGGGTAGATAGCGCTCAAGCCAACCAGCCAGCGGACTTACAAGAATTGCGAGAAAGCCGGAAATCAGCAAAGGAACCAGGACGCTTTTTGCATGCATCATTACAAAAACCGTCAGTACGATTCCCAAAAGAGCCACTACAAGTTTCAGCAAGGGAGGCAGCTTGATGTCCATAGGTATATTTTTATGGTTGTTTATCTTTTGTTATTGCTTTGAGGGGTCGAATAAGGGGGGCCTTTTCAAATGGTGGGAAGTATAATTCTGCCATGCAGATGCCAGCGCCACCAAACCGGCTTCAGCAAAAAGCGGTCCAATAAAAGAAATACTCATTGGATTCCCCTGATTGTTAAATCCACTTGGAACTACCATACAGGGATGTCCGGTGAGGTTAGTCAGCAACAACTGGTTTCCCCCGTATGAAGGAGTTACAACAACATCATAATCTTTGAACCATTCATTTAGCTGCTCAATAAGCCGGGTTCTTATCCGGTTTGCATTGATGTATTCTACAGCGGGAATAAACCTTGAAGTCCGGAATATATTTGGCCAGGAATTTACTCTTTGCGCCACCAGCATACTATCTCTTCCTGATATGGTGAGATGATCGAATGCAGCGGCAGCTTCGGCAGAAAGGATGATGCGCAATGCGTTTACTGGTAGTTCGAAAGGCCAATCGGCCGTTTTCAGATCAATGCCCATGCTGCGAAGGTCCTCAAGTACTTTGGCATCCAGGTCTTTGCCCGGATAGTCGGCTTCAAAGAAGGCCGGAATAAAACCCACCCTCAAACGACTCACATCCATGGTTTCAGAGGCGTGGAATGCTGCATCAATCACGGTTGGATCCAGGCCATCTGATCCCCGGATAAAATCGAACACCAAAGCACATTCAAGGGCACTTCGGGCAATCGGACCCGCTTTGTCCATGCTCCAGCTGAGGGCCATGGCACCATGCCGGCTGACCCTCCCAAATGTAGGTCTTAAACCGCTTACGCCGCAACGGGTTGATGGAGATACAATGCTTCCAAGTGTTTCCGTACCAATGGCAAAAGGCACCAAACCTGCACTTACAGCTGCAGCTGAACCGGCCGAAGAACCACTGGATCCCTGAGCCAAATTCCAGGGGTTCCTGGTTGTGCCCCCATACCAAACATCACCCATTGCCAGGGAACCCAAAGTTAATTTGGCTACCAGAACAGCTCCTGCTTCATCCAACTTCTTCACCACTGTCGCTGTTTCCTCTAAGATTTGATCTTTATATGGCATGGCGCCCCAGGTGGTCTTGTATCCGGGAACAGAAAAAAGGTCTTTGATGCCATACGGAATGCCGTGAAGCGGGCCACGCCAAATGCCCCTGGCCAGTTCCTGATCTGCCTGCCTGGCCATTCTAAGGGCACGTTCCTCGGTTATGCTCACCACGCACTCCAGGGTATCCCCATATTTCTTAAGGCGTTCAATAAAAAAACGGGTAAGTTCCTCCGAACTGATCAATGACTGTTTGATCAGGGAAGCCAGTTCATGGATGCTGTAATAGGCCAGATCTTCCCTGTTCTGAGGCATGCCAATGTCTTCCGGCAGGTACCACTGATTACCCTGGGCTTGTTCCTTGATACGAAAACCAACAGGCAATGGATTAAAATACAAAGCAGGAGACACGGCATTGGGCAGGTCAGTGCTTCTGATTGCCTCATAAGAAGCAAGATTGTTTTTCACACCATCCAGCATCATTTCCTGATGCGATGCATTAAAGGAAAATCCCAGCAACTTTCCGGCATGCCTCAGGGTTTCGGAAGTGATTTCATCCTGCAGTTTTGCGGCGGCAAAGCCAAGTAGAAAAATGGCTGGAATCAAAAACAGGAGCTTAATTCTTTTCATGTGTAAACAGGCATGGTTTCTTATTGCGAATGTAAGGAAATGTTTGCAATAAGAAACCACGCCCCCCTGGTGGGAAAAGCCTATCGTAATCCCAACCTGTAGCTAAACTTCAGCAGGAAGGTGTTGCTGGGTTTTTCAGAAAACAAATCCCCCAGGTCATGAAAATAATTCATACGTCCATTAAGTTCGTAACCCGAACGTGTTTGATTCCAAACAAGGAACAATGAACTTCCCGGGCGATACTCCCAGCGCAATACCAGATTGGACAGAAATTCCCGCACCCTGAAGTCGGGTTTGGCAAAACCATAATCGGACTGCCCATCCAGATTTTCATCAACTCGATAAACACCGTCTGCATAAGAAATCTGTCCGGGAGAAAACACCTGAAAACGGTCATGATAACGGTCTGCCTTGGGTTGGGTGATGCGTTTGAAATCCGTATATGAGCCTACAGCAATGAAGGGCTGTCCCCAGTATTGAAGGGTAAGGTCTGGCATCCGGGTAAGGTTAACCCTGAATGAGAAACTGGCCACTGCCTGATCAAGGCTTCCGAATATGAAACGATCAGCACCCTGGAAAGTAGTACGGCGAACATACTGCAACTCCTGCTTTCTCCGGGTATATGAAGGACTGAAAGACACACTCATATAATCTACCGGGCGATAGGTGCCCGAAATTCCCAGGCGATAATAATCGCTGGACTCCTCCATACCTTTGCCATAGTTTCCGCTGAGGCTTCCGGTAAGCTTTTTCCGGTAATCGGTTGAAATGCTGTACCATGAGTTGAATTCATCAGGCATTCTCATGGACTCCCCACCCCTGAGGATGTTGTTCGATACGATGCCATGAGAGTATTCGATCCCCGCATTTACTCCCCAGTAATTTTTAAGTCTGATGAAACCGTTCACATTCCCCCCGTTCATGATGCGCTGTCCGCCAAAAGTCCAGGCATTGTATTGATTTACGTTTATGTTATAGCTTCTATAAAAGTTTTTTGGACGCCATTCCCGGTACCCGACATAGAGCACTTGAAAAAGTTGGTCTGCTTCGCGCATATAGCCCATATCGTTGATCTCGAACCCGGGTGACTTCCACATCACGGCGGCCAAAAAGTTCCAATGTCCACTGCCAAATTTGCCCAGTTGCATGCGTCCGCCTGTACCGGTCATGGAAGTCATGGTAGAGTCTATGGATGCATACTGGTTGTCAGGGCGCTGGAAATACCTGGCCGAAGAGCGCTGGGTACGTAACATGGCCTCCGGGGTTCCGGCTACATGACTCATGGCTGCATTAAGATTAAACATCCAGGATTTGTCTTTAAAGTACCGTGTAAAATCAATGCCCCCAGAATATGCCTGGCTGTGCATCTGTGTGCCCAGGTTTTCGTCAAGCCTTCGGTGCACACTTGTGAACATACCGCCAAGCATGGTATTTCCATTATCAAAGTCTTTTTGTACCCGGCTTATGAGATAGTTTGTCATGGGTTCAACCGGTTGAAACGAACTCTGCCCCTGGTTGAATAGCTCCGCATTGGCTTCTGCAGTCAGGCTTTCGATCAGGGCCACTGACCAGCCGCTGCTGGTTTTACCGGTAAGCTTGGCTGCGCCAATAATATTCGTAAATGAAGGCGTGTTTACCAATGTGTTGCCATTCACCTGAATCTGTCCCGAGGGTCTTCGACCAATTCTCCTGGAATAAAACAGGTTGTCATTGCCAATCCCTCCTCCATCGCCCAATCCGAGAGCAAAATTGCTGATGTTGCGGCCTTCAATAAAGAAGGGCCTTCTTTCCTGAAAAAAAGTTTCGAAGGCCGTAAGATTTACCTGAGAAGGATCGGCCTCAACCTGACCAAAATCCGGACTTATGGTTAGGTCAAGGGTAAGGTTGTTGCTGAGGCCTATCTTGGCGTCCATTCCCATTTTCAATTGCTCATCCCGTCCGGTTTTGAAAGGATTGTCAGTTACAGCAGGATACCTTGAGGCAGATGAAACGGCATAGGGTGTTACATCAAAAATGGTGCGAGGTTTGATTTGCTCCAATCCGGCCAGTGTGCCAAACAGATGAACAAAACCAGGAGCGTCCCGGGGTATATGCGACCAAAAGCTCATCTCACTGTTGCGATGAATTTTTCTAAAGACCTGCATGCCCCACATACTGGAGCCATTTCTTTCGAATCTCAGCTGACTGAATGGTATGCGCATTTCGGCGGTCCATCCCTGGTCGTCCTGATGGGTCTTTACCCACCAGTTTGGGTCCCAGCTATGATCCTCATTGTTACCGTTCTCAGTTATTACCCAATCGAACTTGATACCTGCCGAGCTCACTGCAAATACAAATGCCGTTCGCTGATCAAAATAACTGTCAAAGGCAATGCCTACAGCATCTCCATCGGCCTGATCGCGTCTGGTGAGTCTGTTTACGATGCTATCGGGTGAGGAATCGAATGCCCTGATGGCTACATAAAGGTAGTGGTCATCGAACATCACTGCAAAGCGTGTTGCCTGAGAGGGTTCCTGACCACCAAAGGG
>CAZFOI010000136.1:0-5442 GCA_964520605.1 uncultured Bacteroidales bacterium | reverse complement strand
ATCTTGCTCAAAAAATAAGAGCATCTGATTTTCAATACTTTGGCATTGACCTTGAGACAGAGGTAAATATTATTTAAAAAACAAGTATCTTCGTTGCCCCCAATCCAAGCATGTCATTGTGTTAAGAATTCAGCCCATACTGGTAAACAAGCTCGAACGATACGGGGCACTTATTGTAGGCTTCCTGATCTTGTTCAGGATTGTGTTTGGCACCGATCTCGATTTTTTTCTCCTTAACAGCCTCACCATACTGGCCGTATTCTACCTTTGGTTCGGCTTTTTCATTTTTACCAGGGCCATCCCCTCCGACATCCTTGACCGGCAGAAAAGAGCCGCTTTTACGCCATTCCGGATTGCATCTTCCATCCTGATGGGGGTTGTGTATTCAGTCTGCCTGATCTCAGTACTCTATTCGCTGTTCTTTTATCCCCGCATGCAGTTTATGCTTGGGTTTTCGCTCTTTCTTCTGGCAACCAGCGGAAGCCTTATTGGGGTTTATGTATGGCTGAACAGGCAGGAGTGGGGGTTCATCAAACAGTTCTTTCTACGATCGGTCATTTTGGGCAGTGTTGTATTGATCATGTTTTCGGTTCCCCTGGAAAAAAGATTACAGATCCTGTTCAGAAAACACCCGACTTTCATTGAAGCATACCTTGAATACCGGGAAGATCCCGGAAGTGAGACCGCCCTGGAAAGGCTGCGTGAAGAAAGAAGCAGGTTCAGATAGCAAGCCTCACCACTCCCTAAAGAAAAACACTGCGGCCAGCATAAAAAACAAAAAGCCAACGGCATAGTTCCATTACGCACACAGATTATTCCAGCCCAAGGGCTGATTGCATCTGATCAAACCGCCGCTCAACTGCCTGGATGGCTTCGGTATAACCTCCATACAGACCCAAATTGGCAGGAGAACTGAAGTAAAACTTGATTTTGGGTTCAGTACCTGAAGGACGCATGGTAATAAGCGAACCATCGGATAGTGAAAACTGTATCACATTTGAAACAGGCAGTCCTGTTGGTTTCGCAGAACCATCAGACAAAAAGGTAACACTTCCCTTTAGGTAGTCAGAAACGCAATGAACGGCTATACCGGCAATTTCGGTTGGAGGGGTTTCGCGAAAAGCCGTCATCATGGATTCAATCTCTTCAAGGCCAGCCTTACCCTTTTTGGTTAATGACAGTAGCCTTTCGTGGTAGAGGCCAAACCGATTATAAATTTCCATAAGCAAATCATAAGCCGTCATGCCCCTTTCCCTGGCCCATGCAGCAGCTTCTGCCACAAAACAACAACTGATTACGGCATCCTTGTCCCTAACCAGATCCCCGACAAGATATCCATAGCTTTCTTCGCCCCCGGCAATAAAAGTTTTTTCTCCCTCAAGATTCCGGATGATTTCTGCAATGTATTTAAAGCCTGTAAGTACATCATAACATTCAACGCCATAGGCTGCGGCCATTTTTTCCAGCAGTCTGGTAGTTACAATTGTCTTTACGATATACTCTTTGCCGGAAATTTTTCCTGCACCCTTCCATTGCTCCAGAAGGTAATAAGTGATCAGGGCAGCTGTCTGGTTTCCATTTAGCAGCACAAAACGGCCATCCGGTCCTTTTATGGCAACTCCTACCCTGTCGCCATCAGGATCTGTTCCCATAACCAAATCAGCGTTCACTTCATACCCTTTATCCAGTGCCATTTTCAGAGCCTCTGCCTCTTCCGGATTGGGGGACTTAACCGTTGGGAAGTCACCACTGACAACATCCTGTTCTGCAACACCATAAACAGAGGTAAAACCGAATGCCTTCAGAGCGGCAGGTCCCAATGAAACCGTGCTCCCATGTATGGGCGTAAACACTATTCGCAAATCCGAATGGCGCTGATTCCTCTCAAGACCCATTGAAAGGCCTCTGATAGAATCGGTATAATAGCTGTCAAAGCGATCATTGAGAATCTCAATCAACTCCTGCTTTAACCCAAATCGTATATTGGAAGGATTGCCAACCTTTAAAACCTCAGCAATTACATTGCGATCATGAGGCGCAACCAATTGCCCCCCATCATCCCAATATACCTTATATCCATTATACTCCGGCGGATTATGAGAAGCCGTAATCACTATACCTCCCTGGCAGCCAAAATGCCGCACTGCAAAGGATAACAAAGGGGTGGGACGCAAAGCATCAAACAAATACACCTTTATTCCATTGGCCGAGAGCACCTCGGCTGTAACCTCAGAAAAATAGCGGCTGTTGTTGCGACAATCATGGGCAATCGCTACACTGATCAATTCTTCGTCAGGAAAACAGCCAAGCAAATAATTGGCCAGGCCCTGGGTGGCCATACCAACCGTGTACCTGTTCATGCGGTTGGTGCCAACCCCCATCACTCCCCTAAGTCCTCCCGTTCCGAATTCAAGATCCCTGTAAAAAGCATCTGTAAGCAGTGCCGGATCCTCCTCCATCATCCGGGAAACCTCTATGCGGGTTTCTTCATCAAATGCAGGGCCCGTCCATTGCCTGGCCCTATTCATGGTTTCCTGATCAATCATTTGCATGGTTAAAATGTTTTAGAACGCCAAAATAACAAAAAAAGCCATGACAATGATCATTGCCATGGCCTTTTTAAAAAGTGCCCAGAACAGGACTCGAACCTGCACGTTGTTACCAACACTAGTCCCTGAAACTAGCGCGTCTACCAATTCCGCCATCTGGGCAAAAAACAAGGAACCAAAGTACCTTTTCAGGTAGTGCCCAGGACAAGACTCGAACTTGCACGGCCTTGCGGCCACTACCCCCTCAAAGTAGCGTGTCTACCAATTCCACCACCTGGGCAAAAGGTTTGGCAAAAGTAAATAAAAAACTTTAATGCAAGCATTAATTTTGCATGTCGTTGTTGAAAAAAGTAGTATTATTGCCCGTTACAGCAGAAACCCAAAGCATAATTGCCCATGGATCAGAATGAAACAATTGTATCCTCCAGACCGGTTTTGGAGATGCTAACCGTAGCAAATGAGTATTGTCTGTTCTTTGAGAATGCAGAAAAGTACCCCGTCGAAGAGATTCTTGGCTACTTCAATAAAATTGCGCCCCTACTCTACCTTAAAGGGGTCATTTTGCCAGATATCGCTCCAGATGAGGACAGCTTTGGAGAACGGTTTGTAACTGAAGAGCAATGGGAAGTTCTGTTTAAAATCCTGAGAGAAAAATTTGGCGATCTGGACGTTTATTATGCCCTTGACCGCAACAACGACAGTGTGGAATCCAGCCTTGCAGACAACATGGCAGACATCTACCAGGATATGAAAGATTTTGTACTGCTCTTCCAAAAGAACCAATTGCATTGCCAGAAAACAGCCATTGCCTCCCTTCGCCATCTTATGTTCGTGCATTGGGGGCCGGTGCTGCTGGGTGCGCTTAAAGCCGTGCACCAGCTTTTGTATCTTTCACCATCCTTTACTGACCACGAAGCAGATCCTCCTTCCTGGTTATTCTGAGGAACATTCTGAGTACAACATTTTTTAAAAATCTGTGTTGATAGATAGAAACATGACAAACAAACCATACCTGATAAAAATGAAAAAATGGATCTCGGGCACTTTTCTGAGTCTCGTGCTGTTTGCCTGCACCTATGCCGAAACCGGTTACCGCATACAGGTAAAGGTAGATGGCCTGCAGGATACCGTAAGCTATCTGGCCTATCATTTTGGAGACAGGCAATTTTTAAAAGATACTGTCAGGGTTGATGCCTTTGGAAATTTTGTTTTCGAAGGAGAAGAACGTCTTGAACCGGGGATCTATCTTGTTGTGCTTCCCGGTCAAAGGTATTTTGAAATTATAGTTGATAAAAACCAGCATTTTTCCGTTTATACGACTGCTGCAAATCCTGGAGAAGACATCCGATTTGAAAACTCTCCCGACAACACCGCATTTTACGAGCATATTAAGAAACTGCAAAATGCGAATGAAGCAGAGGCCAGAAAGCTTCAGGACGAGTATATAAAAAAGTTTCCCAACGGACTATTCAGCATGATCCTTCTTGCCCAGAGGGGGCCTGAAATGCCCGAAACCCCTTTGGGAAGGGAAGATGACCAGGCACAGGCAGCAGCGAATTATTTCCGTTTTCGAAATGCTTTTTGGAATAATGTGGATTTTTCTGACGACAGGATTCTTCGTTCGCCCGTATATCATGGCATGCTGTCAAGGTATTTTAATCAGGTACTGGTGCAAATTCCCGACACCATCATCAGCGAAGCAGACAGATTGCTTAACAAAAGCATGGCGCACCCGGAAATGTTTCGCTATACCCTTTGGTTTTTGGCAAACAACGCCGAACGTTCCAACATTATGGGAATGGATGCGGTATTTGTTCACCTGGCAGACCAGTATTATATGAAAGGAAAGGCCCATTGGATGACACAGGAAGGACTGGACAGAATTTCGGAAAGAGCCGAAAAGCTCCGTCCCCTGCTTATTGGAAGCATCGCACCGGATATAAGGGTTTTCTTGCCCGATGGGTCAACTGTTTCTCTTCATGATACCGATGCCCGTTACCTCATCCTGTACTTCTGGGATTCGGAGTGCAGTTTTTGTAAAGAAGAAACCCCTGCCCTGAAATCGGTGTATGAGCAATTCCGGGATCAGCAGGTGAAGGTTTTTGCCATGAATACTGAAGCCAATAGAAACAGCTGGCTTTCTGCTATTAACCGATATGGGCTTGGTTGGATTAATGTGAACGATGCGGAGAACCGTTCTGGTTACAGGGAAAAATACGACATTTATTCCATCCCTGTGATTTACCTGCTCAACAGCAAAAAGGAAATCATTGCCAAACATATTGGTGCCCGGCAGGTAGGTGATTTCCTAAGACATGAACTTTCCGGGAATTAATGCATACCCCCATTACTTCCCCAAATGCTGCGGCCTTAGCAGATCATTTATGGTTTTTACCGGATTGAAGGTCTCCAGTGGGACCTCAACAAACAAACTGATCCATTTTGCCATTGCACCATTCCATAAACCGGGAAGTTCCAGGGCTTTCAGGGGTTTGCCTGCATGGGATTTGGTACTGATAAACGCGGTGTCCGGATCGATAAACTTTCTGAGATCAAATTTTCGCCCTTTGTAATCGTGCAGGCTGCATACCAGATCAACCGGATTAAAGTGGGTTGAGCCTGAAAATATCTGCTTTTGACCGGGGTCTGAAACATCCAGCTGTGATGATTCAACAATCTGCAGACTGCAACCATTGCCATCGGGGTCTCTTACCCAAAATGGCCCGCCACCCGGCTCCCCCTGATTTTTCACCATTCCACAGACCCTGACCGGCCTGTTTAAAAGAGAAAACCATTTCCCAGGGTCATCGCCAGCCTGCTCCACAAGCATGGGATCGAAAGAGAGGGTTTCCAAAGCAAACTTTTTCAGGTCTATTATTACAGATTCACCGGG
>CAZFOI010000135.1:0-5467 GCA_964520605.1 uncultured Bacteroidales bacterium | reverse complement strand
ATGCCGGAGGAGAAGTCCTGGGAGAAACCTTTGTCCCTGTAAAAGCGACTCCTGTAATTCAATGGCCCACAGCCCCGGCAATTGTTTACGGTGAAACACTGGGCTCTGCCCTGCTTAGCGGAGGCGTGGCCATTGCGGGACACACCCCGGTAAACGGGGGCTTCAGTTGGGAGCATCCCAATCGGACTCCCCGGGCTGGCAGCACCTCAGAAAACGCATTGTTTATCCCGGAAAATGCAGAAAGGGTAAATTCCGTGTCTGGCACCATTCCCATTATGGTAAATCCCAAAGCGCTTCAACTGGCCGGAACTTTCAGTGTTGCTGACAAGATATACGACGCCACCCCCCTGGCCCACATCAGCCAAAACGATTTAAGCCTGGCAGGGATAATTCACCCGGATCAGGTCTTTATAGACAGCCTGCGGGCTGAGTTCAGTCAGACAATGCCCGGCATCAACCTGGATGTAAAACTGGCCTATATTGGCCTGGGAGGCCCCGATAAGGAAAACTACACCCTGCCCATGCAATCCCTGCCCACAGCCCGCGCCAGCATAACCGGGGTGGTATCCGAAGTCGTTTTGCACGCAGAGCCTCCGGCAGGAGGAAGTGTCAGCGGCCATGGCCTCTATCTGGAAGGATGGCCGGTTCATCTAACGGCCGTGCCAAACCAGGATTACCGTTTTGTAAGCTGGTCAGGAGACATCAGCCTGCTTGGTAACACCTCCCTGGCCAGCCAACAAATTGTAATGCCGGCACAACCGCTAACCCTTACGGCCCATTTCGATTACAATACCGGTATTGAAGAAATTCGTCCGATGGCCCCTGGCTTGTATCCAAACCCGGCCGGAAACCAGCTGAATGTACGCCTTACCGAAGAACAAACACAGGTTCGAATCTGGGTGTATGATATGATGGGCCGTCAGTGGATGCATCAGCACATATCACAAGGACAATCTTTTGTACTGGATGTATCGGGCCTGACAAATGGGTTTTATATGCTGCGCATCGCCACCAATAAAGAAACCCTAACCGGCCGGTTTCAGGTGGCCCGGTAAGAAAACATTACTCTCCCTGAACGGGTGTAAGATCTATGCTGTAAATCACCGCCTGTAGTTGGCGGAGATAGTCGCGCTTGTCAAATTTCGGGGCATAAACAAAGCCATCCAGAATGAACACCCTGTTGGTGTTTTCATCCACCAGGGTATAATTCACAAACGGACCACCCATAAAATCCCCTTCCAAGCGCCATAAGCTGCGCATTTCTATGGCAAAGCGCCCGTTAAAATCAATCTCCCTGATGGCAGGCTCAAGTTCCGGGTAGGTGGTCATATAACTCCCATCGAATTGACCGGGAATGTAGCGGCGGGTTATGGAGTCGCGCCGGGCACGGATGTTGGCAGGAAGAAAGGTCGCGGTGGGGTCTGTGTATCTCATGGTAGAAATCAATACGCCCATTTCCAGGTCATCACGGGTTCCAGTCCTTCTCAGCCACAGGAAATCGTCTCCCTCAACTGCCACGAAATAGCCTTCGGGCACCACAATATTCACCCCGAATTTCTGCTGAACGGCAGCACGGGCTGCATGATTGGCCATTCGCTCATAGGCGTTGATAAGGCGAATGCGCTCCACCTCCAGATAGTGCGCGGTAAAATCTCCGGCATTTGCATCCATTAAGCGGGAGAAGGTTTCCAAATCGGGACTCTTGACCCGAATCAGCATTTGCGGATAGGAAAAAACATCACGGCTTACCTCAATCGTTGCCCTGGCCAGAGAAGGATCCAGTTCAAAAATGAATATGTGGCGGTGGCTTTCGAAAAGCTTCCCAAAATTGGCTTTCTCAATAAAAACCAGATCGAACATGGGTTCCGATTGCAAAAACATGGGCTCGGGCTGTTGAAACACCCTTCGGATGATGTCTCCGGCCTGTCCGTCCCAGTGTACTTTTTCGGCAACCACCAGCATCTCCCCGGCCTTTCCGGTGGCAGAGGGTTTGGATGGTCTTTCACGGGTGCCGCATCCGGCCAAAACCAGAATCAGGATAAGGGTCAGGGAATGAATCGCGGTTCTTTTCATCTTTTGCGTGTGTTTAATGATTTACCCGGCCTTGGGCTCAATACACTTTTCAGGCATACTCCCGGGGTTCCACCTCTCCTTTGTACACCATAAGCCCGTTCATGGCCAGGGCGCGCATTTCATCCTCTCCGGGATAAACATATACCTGAGCAATGTGCGCAATACGTTCTGATACAGCATCCACAAAAGGCTTGCCATAAGCGATGCCTCCGGTTAACAAAATAGCATCAACCTCACCTTTAAGCACCGTAGACATGGCACCAATTTCCTTGGCTACCTGGTAGGCCATGGCCTCTTGAATGAGTTTTGCCTTTTCGTCACCGGCTTCAGCCATTTTCTCAACCTCATAGGCGTCATTGGTTCCCAGATAGGCCACATAGCCCCCTTTGCCCGTTATCATGGCCTTAACCTCCCTGGCTGAGTACTTCCCGCTATAGCACAAATCAACCAAAGCACCTACGGGCAATGAGCCGCTTCTCTCAGGAGAAAACGGACCGTCACCATTAAGGGCCTGATTCACATCGATTACCCGTCCCTTGCAATGGGCGCCAACGCTGATCCCTCCACCCAGGTGGGCAATGATCAGATTCAGGTCTTCGTAATTGCGCGATGTGGATTTGGCATGCTGGCGGGCAATGGCCTTTTGATTCAGTGCATGAAACACCGATACCCTTTCAATAAGCGGATGCCCTGAAACCCGGGCAATGTCTTCCAGTTCATCCACCACCACCGGATCTGCAATATAAGCTTTGGCTCCCGCAATGGAAGAGGCAAGGTCGTGGGCAATCAGTCCGCCCAGGTTGCTCGCATGCTGGCCCTGCACTCCAATGCGCAAGTCCTCGATCAGCGCCTGATTTACCTCATAAACGCCTGATGGGATAGGTTTTACCAGTCCGCCCCGGCCCACAATAATCCCAATCTGATTCACATCAATATCGGCATTCTTTAATTCTTCCAATATGATTCCCTTTCTGAAGGCATACTGGTCTGTAATGTTTTTGAATTGACACAACTCACCCGTTCCGTGCTTGATGTTCCTGAGAAACACTTCTCTGGTATTGCGGAAAACGGCTATTTTGGTTGATGTTGAGCCGGGATTGATGGCAAGGATCAGTTTTTCGTCCATATATCTTTCCTGTTTTCTGGTTAATCTTATTGAACGGCAGCTGCCAGGGCGATGCTGTTGAGTTTGGTTTCATCAGAGTCTGCCCTGGATGTTAATACTATCGGGGCAGATGCACCCAGAATCACGGCAGCGGCTTTGGCTCCAGCGAAGTAAATAAAGGATTTATACAGCGCATTGGCCACGTCTATATCGTCTGCCACCAAAATGTCGGCATCGCCTGCCACGGGGCTTGTAATGCCTTTAATGGCCGCGCTTTTTTCACTTACTGCATTGTCAAATGCAAACGGCCCATCAACAATACAGTGTTTAATTTGTCCGCTTTGGGCCATTTTGGCAATCATGTCCGCATCGAGGGTCGATTTCATGTCCGGATTAACGGTCTCAACCGCGCTCAGCAGGGCCACTTTGGGATTATCTATGCCCAGCTTCCGGAAATACCCAACCGCATTTCGAATCAGGGAAACCTTGCCGTTTACATCCGGAGAAATATTCATGGCAGCATCAGTAAGGCCAATAAGCTTGTGATAACGCTCCAGCTCAAATATGGCAAGATGGGAAATGAGTTCCCCGGTTCTGAGCCCCCACTCCTTGTTCAGGACCGCTTTGAGCAACACTCCGGTTGAAATATTTCCTTTCATCAGAATGTCCGCCTCACCCCCGCGTACCAATTGAACGGCTTTTTCAGCCGCATGCCCGTTTTCAGGGGCATCAACCAGCTTGTAGTGTGTCAGATCGAAACCACGCTTTTCAGCAATCTGCCGGATTTTTTCAAGATCACCCACCAGGGTTCCTTCGATAATCTGCTTTTCTGAGGCATGTACAACCGCTTCCAGCGCATGTTCATCGTGGGCTGCGGCAAGCACCAGCCGACGTTTTGTGTGCGACCGGGCCATTTCGTGCAAAGAAGAGAGGTTCTTAAGCATAGTAAGTTACAAACCAGGTTGATGTAGTGTTTTTTTACAAAATTAAGCGACAAATCCACGCCCCAAATGTACGAATTCTTTAAAAAAAACCCGGAGCGTGTGATACGCTCCGGGAAATTTATGGTGAGCCTGCCCAGGCAGGACGGATGCAATGGTTATGCAATTTCAATGCGCTTGCTGATCCGTGTTTTCTCAGGGTTCTCCCTGGGGACCGATACATACAGTATGCCGTTTTCATAGCGTGCACCAATTTTCTCAACATCGGTCTGTTTGGGGATGGTAAACGAGCGGGTAAAACCCTCGGCGCTGTATTCCCTTCTCAGGAACTGATCTCCCTCATTGGTTTCTCCTTCCTGCTTTTTCTCATAGCTTATTAAAAGCATGTTGTTTTCCACTTCAAGTTTGAAGTCTTCCTTGCTCAGGCCGGGGGCAATAAGCTGAATTTCGTAATGATCATCCTTTTCCAGGATGTTGGTAGCCGGCACACAACCGCAGTTACGCTCAAATCCGGTTGAGAATTCTCTTTCAAAAAAGTTGTCGATCAGATTGGACAACATCGGGCGCTGATTCCAACGAATAATGGTCATGATTTGTTCCTCCTATATGTTTTGTGAATAAATTTTAGTTTTTGACATTCTGTTCTGCCTGAAACAAATGCCGTACCACAGCTGTTTTTCTGCCATTATGGCATTTATTTGTTTATACACACGCCCACGCTGTGTCATATTGGCATATTTAAATTAATTATGATGAGTAAATACACAACGCCCTCACCCTCAAAAACCCTATAAACACAGAGGTTTAGTGTTTATAAAATACGTATAAATACTTATTTGTTTTTTATGATTTAAAGCATTGGCTTATTTTTTAACATGTATTTTAAACATAAATTTAACCCGTGATTTATCGCTTTACATATTTAAAAAACGAACATATTATCGCTTCTGTAAGACAAAATACGTTCATAGTGTATTTGCTTGCCTTTGGTCTGCTTTTTTTCACCGCCATTCAGGGAGTGAAAGCCCAAAACACTGTGGGGTTTCTCATCACCCCCATGACCCAGGCAGAATTTCAGTCCTTATCCAATCCGTCTAATGGGATGCTTGTTCTGATAACAGACATGAACCAGCTTTGCACCTATGTTGATGGTTTGTGGCACTGCACCACTGCCGTGGAACTTCCTCGGGTTGCTGCTGTCAGTGTTGTTTCCGGCAGCGATTACGCAATGGTGTCTTCCCTGCTTGAGTTTTCAGGTGGGGCATATGTCACGCAACGAGGCTTCTGTTGGGGTCTGAGTCCTAATCCCGATATCGGAGGCAGTCACCTGGCCCAGGGCGGCGGTCCC
>CAZFOI010000134.1:0-5473 GCA_964520605.1 uncultured Bacteroidales bacterium | reverse complement strand
AACCCGCGACCCTCAGCTTGGGAAGCTGATGCTCTACCAACTGAGCTATTCCCGCCTGGTGTGTCTGCTGGTCCAAAATTAGCGAAATTTTTTAAAAAATGTGTAACTTCACACCCTATGCTACCAAGGGAATACATCAACGATACCATTGTTCCGCTCAAGACCTCAGACACCGGAAAAACAGCACTTTCCATCATGGATGAGTTCAGGGTGTCCCATCTGCCCATCGTAAATCATGAGAAGTTGCTGGGCCTGGTTTCGGATGCGGATATTTATGGCCAGAACATGCCGGATGAACCCCTGGGCAACCATCGCCTAAGCCTTCCACGCCCCTATGTTTACCTTCATTCGCATTTTTTCGATGCGGTTCGCATAGCTGCTACGGATAAATTAAGCCTGGTTCCGGTTTTGGATGAGAAGGAAAACTATCAGGGATGCATTACCCTGAGCAGGATGGTGACGGTAATGGGTGATATGGCCTCTGTTCAGCAGCCGGGAGGCATCATCGTGTTGGAGGTTAACAGCCATGATTATGCGCTCAGTGAAATTGCCCGCATTGTGGAATACAACGATGCCAAGGTGCTCAGTGCTTATGTGACCACCTTCCCTGACAGCACCCGCCTGGAAGTTACCATCAAGGTAAACCGCATGGATGTATCTCCCATTTTACAGACCTTTGCGCGCTACAATTATCAGATAAATGCATCGTTTTCAGAGCAGAGCCACCATGATGAACTGTTGTCGAGCCGGTATGATTCCCTGATGAACTATTTAAATATCTGAACAAATCATTATTTTTACCCCTCATTTACTTTAACTGGATATGAAAAAACAACCCCGGTTGAGTTTTTGGCAAATCTGGAACATGAGTTTCGGTTTTCTTGGGATACAATTTGGATTTGCACTCCAGAATGCCAATGTGAGCCGCATTTTTGAAAGTCTGGGCGCCGATATAGGTACCATTCCCATATTGTGGATTGCAGCACCGGTTACCGGGCTCATAGTGCAGCCAATTATCGGTTACCTAAGCGACAATACCTGGAACCGTCTTGGCCGGCGAAGGCCTTATTTTCTTATAGGTGCCATTCTGGCCTCACTTGCCCTGATCGCCATGCCAAACAGCCCGTTTTTGTGGGTGGCTGCCGGCATGCTCTGGATACTGGATGCCTCCATTAATGTATCCATGGAACCATTCAGGGCATTTGTGGGCGACATGCTTCCTCCGGAACAGCGTACCAGGGGATTTGCCATGCAGAGTTTTTTTATTGGTATAGGAGCCGTTGTGGCCAGTGCATTGCCTTATGTAATGACGAACTGGCTGGGGATTTCCAATATCGCGGATATTGAAGCCGGAGAGCGGATACCTCCTTCTGTCCGCTTTGCTTTCTATATAGGGGCAGCGGTTTTCTTTTTGTCGGTTCTCTGGACAGTTATCCGCACACGGGAATATTCTCCCAAAGAGCTTGCAGAGTTTGAAGCCGGTAAGGATGAGGAAGGCAGACAAAAACAACACCAGCACGATGGCATTCTGCCACACCAGACATTTTTAAAACATGCTCCCGCCTGGTTGCTGGTTGGCTTGCTTGCCGGGCTGGCCATTTTCTGGCTCAGGCTGGAGGCCGAACTATACATCCTGGCAGCAGGACTTTTCCTGTTTGGCGCCATACAGTGGCTTACGGGTATGCTGGTAAAACAGGGAACTCACAAAATGGGATTCGTTGTGGTAATCAATGATCTTTATCGCATGCCCAAAACCATGGGACAGCTTGCCGTTGTTCAGTTTTTCAGTTGGTTTGCCTTGTTTGCCATGTGGATATATACCACTTCTGCGGTCACCTCCCATGTTTACGGTACCTCTGATACCACATCGGCCTTATACAATAAAGGGGCAGACTGGGTTGGGATCATGTTTGCCACGTACAATGGTTTTGCTGCCCTGGTCGCATTCCTGCTTCCGGTATTGGCAAAGAAGACCAACCGCCGCATTACCCATATGATTTCATTGGTGGCGGGCGGAATCGGACTTATTTCGATTTATTTTATCAGCAATCCCTATCTGCTGATTGTTTCCATGCTGGGCGTGGGGCTTGCCTGGTCGAGCATTTTGTCTATGCCTTACGCAATCCTCACGGGCTCCCTGCCCGCCCATAAAATGGGCACCTATATGGGTATATTTAATTTTTTCATAGTGATTCCTCAAATCCTTGCCGCCAGCATCCTGGGTTTCTTTGTTACCAGGATTGCCGGAGAACAGGCCATCTGGGCCCTGGTGCTGGGTGGCTGTTCGCTGTTCGTAGCGGCCATCACGGTGATGTTCGTAAATGACGAAGACGAAAAGAGGATAAAAGAAGCTACTATAAATTCATAACACTTTCAATATGCAATACGATCGCTCTAGCGGCCTTTTGCTGCACATAACCTCCCTTCCCGGTCCCTACGGCATTGGCACCATGGGCAGGGAAGCATTTCGTTTCGTAGACTTCCTGTCAGAATCAGGGCAGAAGATCTGGCAGCTGCTTCCTTTGGGACATACAGGCTATGGAGATTCTCCATATCAGTGTTTTTCCGCTTTTGCCGGGAATCCGCTGCTGATAGACCTGGACAAGCTTATAGAAGCTGGTTTGCTGAATTCCGCTGATTTGCCCCAGGATAATTTTGATCCTGACTTTGTAGATTTTGGCGCGGTATTCAATTATAAATACCCCCTTTTGAAGAAAGCCTATGATCGGTTTTCACAATCGGCCACTAAACTGCAGCGTATGCAGTTCGAAACCTTCTGCCTCAGCAACCGGGACTGGCTGAATGATTATGCTTTCTTTATGGCCCTTAAAAACCACCACCAGGGCAAGTCCTGGGTTGAATGGGACGCGCCCCTGAAAAGAAGGGATGCCGCGGCAATGGAAAGATACCGTGAGCACCTGGCCGGGGAAATTGAATTTTTCCGCTTTGTTCAGTTTTTGTTTTTCAGGCAATGGTTCGAACTTAAATCATATGCCAACCTGAACCACATTCAAATCATCGGGGATATACCGCTATACGTGGCCTTTGACAGTGCAGATGCATGGGCCAACCCGGAATTGTTCGATTTTGATGAAGACCTGAATCCCGTTACCGTAGCCGGAGTTCCTCCGGATTATTTCAGTGAAACAGGACAATTGTGGGGCAACCCGATCTACAACTGGGAGCACCTGGCGTCAACAGGATTCTCCTGGTGGGTTGATCGAATCCGGGCCAATTTCAGGCTATATGATATCCTCAGGATAGACCATTTCAGGGGACTGGCCGCCTACTGGGCTGTGCCGTTCGGTGAAAAAACGGCCATAAACGGCCGTTGGATTGAGGCCCCGGGAAGGGAAATGCTCGAGGCGGTTTTTCAGAACCTTGGACATGTACCCATTGTGGCTGAAGACCTGGGTGTGATAACCCCGGATGTAGAAGCCCTGAGAGACGATTTTGGTCTTCCGGGAATGAAGATTCTGCAGTTTGCTTTTGACTCGGCTGAAGAAAATGAATTCCTGCCACATACCTATAACAAAAACACGGTTGTATATACAGGAACCCATGACAATGATACCACCCTGGGTCGGTATATGGAAAGCACGGAAGCCGAAAAGCAACAAATGCGAGACTATTTCCTTATAGATGAATCGGATCCGGCGGCTTCCTTTATCCGACTTGCCTGGTCAAGTGTTTCCGTTATGGCCATTGCACCCCTTCAGGACGTTTTGCGCCTGGATACCAATGCACGGATGAATTTTCCCGGCAAAGCCTCTGGCTACTGGCGGTGGCGTTACCGGGGCGAAATGCTCACATCCAATCATGCGGCTGAGCTTCTAAGCTTAACAAAAATATTTGGCCGGCGCTGACGGCTTCGGAATAATTAACGACCAGGGCTTATGGGAACAACAGAAGTGTTATTAAGGGCAATCAGACTAATTGAGGCAAACAATACCAGCCACCACATTCTTGCAGGGTTTGATGGTTTCGTTGATGAGATTATCCATGTGGTTGACAAACGCAAAACCCCGGATTCTTATAAAAGGATCAAAAACATTGAAGATTTTGCTGCCCGCATTGCTTCCGTGGCAGGCCTGAGTGCCAACATTGAGCTGGTGCCTGAACAAACCAAGCTGGGCGGCAATGGTCCCATAATGGCCAATGCCCTGATTGCTCAGGGACACGAAATCAGTTATATCGGTGCATTGGGAAAGTATTATATTCATCCTATTTTCAGAGAATTTTCTGAGCAGTGCAGACAGGTGGTATCCATTACAGAGCCGGGGCACACCGATGCCCTTGAGTTTATGGATGGGAAAATCATGTTGGGGAAAATGAATAATCTGGTTGATGTTGGTTGGGAAAACCTGCTCGAAAAGCTTAGCATACAGGAACTCACCGACATGATTGCTTCTTCCCGGCTGATTGCCTTTACCAATTGGACCATGCTTTCCAACCTTAATGGGATTATTGAGGGATTCAGCAGGATAATGAAAGAGCACAAGATGCGTCCCCTGGTTTTTCTGGATTTGGCCGATCCGAAAAAAAGGACTGCAGAAGACATTCGGGGCGTGCTTTCTTTGATATCTGACATTCCGGCTGAAACCATCCTGAGCATGAACCTTAGTGAATCTGCCACCATAGCCCTTACTTTGGGAATTAAGGAGGAGGACATTCTGACCAGGGCCATGAGGATACGGGAGCATATGGGCATCAGTGCCATTGTTATTCATCCGGTAAATGGTGCCGCCATAGCACATCAGCAGGAGTCGTTATGGATGGAGGGGCCCTACACGCCCAAACCCAAACTTACCACCGGTGCCGGAGACAATTTCAATGCAGGTTTTTGCAATGCATGGCTTGCCGGCGGAAGTCCGGGTGAAAGGCTTGCCGCAGGTGTATGCTCTTCCGGTTTTTACGTAAGGGCTGCCCGATCGGCCAATCGAAAAGACCTGATACAGTTCATGAAAAAATGGCACGACGCGGGTTGCGGTAAGGTATAAGTCCAACAGCATTCCATTAAGTGTCCGCTTGCGTACAAAACTATTCGCAGGCGGACATTTTTTTTATGCCCTTTACGGACAGTAAGAAGTCAATTGGATTTTAGAACTTTGTAAAACATTGTAATTCAATTAACAACAAATTGTGGCACGATGTTGGTTTGAGTATTGTCAAACACAAACACACCAACACACAAAAAAAATATTTCACAATGAAAACCAAATCAATCATCCTCGCCGCGCTTCTTATTTCAAGCATCTCTCTGGCATATGCCGGAGCTCCGAAACGCACCCTCAGCCTGCATGCAGCCATGGGTAAGATCCTGGTCATGCCGGTCTATGAAGAAACACCAGACTCACTTTCCTCTGAAAGCATGGAGCTGCTGTCCAGTGTGCGCGAGAATCGCCTGCACATGGTATATGATCTCACACCCATGACCAAACCCGAGCCGGTAATCGAAGAATCCAGTCCTGCA
>CAZFOI010000133.1:0-5477 GCA_964520605.1 uncultured Bacteroidales bacterium | reverse complement strand
AGTCGGAAATAATATCCAAAAACCCAGGATAGGTATCATCGCCTTCCAGAGCCAATTCAAAGTCATCTGCTTCAAAATATTTTTCAGCCATGAACATTTCCGCCCTGGCCTCTTTCTCGCGGGGAGCAAGAACAAAACGGGTGAATCCGATGTACAGGGCAATGGCAAGCACGATGGCGCCAACAGCATAGATTATGGTGTTCTGATTTTTCTCAATGAATTGTTCAGACCGGCTGAGAGCTTCCTCAACCGCAACAATGTTCTTGTCTTCCTGTTCTTTCCTGGATTTTTTCGCCATTTTTCTTGAATTTAGGGTGCAAAATTAATTCTTTTTTATGTGTTTTGCATGATTTTCTCTTTTTTTTATGAGCTCACAGTCTGAGTGATTGGTGCCGGAGTATGCACATGCTGGGAATTTATTTTTAGTTTTGTCATACCATGAAAGGACGCTGCGGCGTTTACTTTATGCACGAATCCAAATATTATCCACGGCATATGACCAGGCTGATTATAACCAGATTGATGCTGCTCATGCTTACAGCATCGCTTTTGATGCCTTCATGCCGGGACGATTCCTGGAGTACCGACCCCGACCTTGATGTTACTTTTTCACTGGATTCTTTGTTGTTCGATACGGTATTCACCTCTTTGGGATCATCTACCAGGGCTTTCAAGGTTTACAATACACATTCGCGAAGGATCCGCATTTCCTCCGTCAGCCTTGCCGGGGGAGAAGGTTCCTTTTTCAGGATCAATGTCAATGGCATCTCAGCCAGAACTGTGCGCGATGTCGAAATAGGAGCAAGGGACAGCATCTTTGTTTTTGTTGAAGTTACTGTAGACCCCGTTAACCAGAATTTGCCTTTGGTTATCGCTGACAGCATCGTCTTTAATACCAATGGAAACATACGGGATGTGAAACTGGTTGCCTGGGGGCAGGATGCCCGGTTTATTCATCCCAATTACCAGGATCCCGGCAGTGGACTGCGTTATCACCTTATTACCAGTGATCAGCATTGGGACGACAGCCTTCCTTATGTGGTTTATGGCCTGGCGGTGGTGGCCCCTGATGTTACCCTTTCCATGGGGCCCGGTACCCGGGTACACATGCACAACAATGCCAGCCTTGTCTTTCTTGCAGGGGCTTCACTGAAGGCTGAAGGCAACAGGGACAGACCCGTGGTCATACAGGGAGACAGGCTGGAACCGTTTTACAGAGACAAACCCGGACAATGGGGACGGATCTGGTTTACTGCAACCAGCAAAGACCATGTAATAGACCATACCATTATCAAGAATGGAACCGTTGGCCTGCATACCGATACCATCGGAAGCCTTACCGCACCCACATTAACCATCCGCAATTCACAAATACTGAATATGCAAATTGCCGGTCTTCTGGCTCAGGGCAGCCATGTGGTTGGAGAAAACCTGCTGATTGCAAACAGCGGGGAACGTTCCATGATCCTTGCCCTTGGAGGTACCTACGATTTCCGGCATTGTACTTTTGTGAATTATTACAGCCTGGGATCCAGGAGGCATCCATCCATTCTTCTGAACAATTACTATGAAGACGACCAGGGAAGGGTACAGATACGCAACTTCAATAAGATATTTTTCGGCAACACCATCATATATGGCAGTATGGCTGAGGAGATTGCCTGGGACTTTTTCCCGGGGACCAATCCTTCCTTTGTGTTTGATCATTGTCTGATACGCTCAGGCAGGCCTGTTTCTGAAGCCTTCATTCAGCCGGTAATGAACCTGAGTCCATTGTTTTTGGATGTATCTAAAAACGATTACCGCTTAACGGAACTTTCTCCGGCCATTGGCAGGGGAAACCCGGATATTGCAGCCGGAATTCCTTTGGATTTAATGGGAAGAGACAGAATTGCCCGGCCGGATATAGGTGCCATCCAATTTTACCCCATTGGGCCTGATAATTGACGTTTTTTAACAATGCATTTGCAACATTTTGCGATGGCTGTTTGTTTAAGGTTTCGCCAAGGATTCCTAAACACCGGCCACCCATGCGCTTTTTACTGATAACGTTTTTTCTTTTATCTGCCTTTGTTTTCCCGGCAAAATCAGCCGATCCAATGGTTTTTGGGCGGGTTAGGGATGCCGTTAGCGGGGATTTCCTTACCGGTGTTACCATCCTTGCCCTAGGAACAGACAAGGGGGCGGTTACCGGACCGGATGGCAGGTATGAATTGTTTTTGCCCCAGGGGAACCACCGCCTTCGCTTCTCTTTTGTTGGGTATGAACAACAGCAGATTTCCATTGAGCTCAGACTCAATACCCGGCTTGACCTGGAGTTAACTCCCTCCAGCGAAACACTTGGTGAGGTGGTGGTGGCTGCAGAGCAATCGCGTCGCAACCTGGAGCGTGCAGAAATGGGTGTGGTAAGAATTGATGCCCAAGCCATCAGGAACATACCTGCATTTTTAGGAGAATCAGATGTTTTACGCAGCATACAGCTTTTGCCAGGGGTTCAGGGTGCGGGAGACGGGAACACGGGTTTTTTTGTCAGGGGCGGCAATGCAGATCAGAACCTGGTTTTGCTTGATGAGGCCGTGGTTTATAATCCATCCCATCTTTTTAATTTCTTCTCGGTTTTCAATCCGGATGCCATTGCAGATCTGCAACTATTCAAAGGGGGAATCTCTGCTGCCTATGGTGGCCGCCTGTCGTCGGTATTGGATATTAACATGCGATCGGGTGATAAAAACCGTTTTCATGCCCGCGGTGGTATTGGGTTGATATCCAGCAGACTTACGCTTGAAGGACCGATCCAGCAGGGCAAAAGCGCCTTTCTGATTTCCGGGCGCAGAACCTATGCCGACCTCTTTTTAAAGCTTTCCTCAGACGAAAACCAGCGCAATACCAGCTTGTACTTTTATGACCTAAATGCCAAAGCCAATCTTGTAATAGACGATCGCAACCGTTTGTTTGTTTCCGGTTACTATGGCCGGGATGTAACCTCACTCAGCGGTTTGTTTGGTTTCGATTGGGGGAACGCCACCGCCACGCTAAGATGGAACCGGTTTTTTCACAGCGACTTCTTTTCTGATCTTAGTTTGGTTTACAGCCATTATGATTTCAGAATCACAGGCGACATCGGCCCGGCAAGCTTTCGATGGAAGGGGGGGCTGTCTGAAATAAGCCTTCGTTCGGGCTTCTTTTATAAGTTGCATGAAGGAGGCATTCTTCGATGGGGTTTTCAGCTAACCCGCTTTAATAACGATCCCGGGACAATAGCCTCAGGCTTTGAGGGAGTCTCCTCCACAAGTCTTTCGCTATCAGGTAAATATGCCAACCAATATGCTGCATATATAGGGCATGAGATCAGCACTCCGGATGATAAGCTTGCCTTGCATTATGGGATTCGGCTGTCTGTATTTGACGTAATCGGCCCGGGCAATCAATATGTTTTTGACACCTCTTCAGAAAATGGATGGAGGGTTATGGATACCATTCAATTGACAAAGGGCAATCGTTATCAGAGATTTTCCGGGCCTGAACCCCGCATAAGCATGCGTTTATCTCTTGGTAGTGATGATGCCCTTAAGCTTGGCTATAATCGAATGCGCCAATACATTCAACAGGCACAAAGTGCCCAGAGTGTGGCCCCCTATGATGTTTGGTTCATGGCAAGCAACAACATTCCCCCGCAAATGGCGGACCAATGGTCTCTAGGGTATTTCAGGAATCTTACATCCGGAGGTATTGAAGCATCGGCAGAAGCATATTACAAACAATTCGACCAGATTGCAGACATCATTGATAACGGTGATCTGCTGGCAAATGAATTGCTCGAGAGCCAGCTCAGGATCGGCCGGGGATGGTCTTACGGTCTGGAACTCTTGCTTAAGAAACCCGAAGGAAGACTCAATGGCTTTGTTGGTTATACCTGGTCTGTAAGCAGGAGAGAGATTGAGGGCATCAACAATGGGCTTCCCTATTATGCTCCGAATGACAGACGCCATGATTTAAGCCTCTCGGGCAGCTATGCCCTGAATGATGTGTTTTCCTTAGGGGGCAGCTTCATTTATGCCACCGGCCGTGCATTTACACTGCCTGTAGGCAAGTTAAGTTATCAGGGAACCACTGCACCCATTTTTGCGGATCGCAATTCGAGCCGCCTGCCTGATTATCATCGAATGGATTTGTCCCTGACCTACACCCCAATAAAGGCCGGCCGTCGATTCGAGAGTTCCTGGAATTTCTCGGTTTTCAACCTTTATGGAAGGGTCAATCCAATATCCGTGTCTTTTGCCTCATCCTCAGAAAGACCGGCTGATCCAAGAACCTCATTTTTCTACATTCCTGGGCCAATTCCTGCCATAACCTGGAATTTTAATTTTTAGTAAGCCTATGTCAGAGAAATGGATACATACCAACATGAACATTCAATCCTTCAGGATCAGGATTTCTTTTGTATTGATGTTACCTCTTTTCATCACTTCCTGTGAAAAAGAAGTTGTTCTGGATCTTGCCGACAAATCCGGAGCTTACCTTATTGTCGAAGCCAATATTGGCAATGACGGAACCGCTCAGGAAGTTTTGCTAAGTTGGTCGGGATCCTATTACCAGACCGGGAGACTGGACCCTGTAAATGGTGCTGTGGTTAGCATCAGCGGACAAAGCGGCAATTTTGTTTTTGAAGCTTTGGATGCCGGCAAACCGGGAGTTTATGTTAACAGGGAAATATCTATGGCATTAAACCCCGGGGATTATTTGCTCAGAATTGATATTGATGATAAAAGATACCTGGCATCCAGCAGAATGGAGCCTGTTCCTGCCATAGACTCCCTGTCAGTAAGAATCAATCCTTTCTGGAGATTTGGTCCGGTAAGGGATACCGTTTTTGACGCAGTGGTTCATTTTCGCACTTCAGAAAGCAGGCAGGGGTATTATTTATTTGATTTTTACGTAAATGGTGAAAGCCGCACCAGCCTGCCATCACAAAAACGGCTAATTGATGAAGCCAACCTGAACTCCTATGTGGGTTTGGGGGTGTTTTCTTTTTCTATGCGAGACGTATCCAGGGGAGATACACTGAGGGTGCAAATGCGCAGCATATCCAGAGAGCAATACCAGTTTTACCGTATATTTTTTATTCAAACTGATTTATCGGGCAATCCATTTGCCGGAGCTCCCCCGGCCAATATTCCAACCAATATGAGTGAAGGAGCCAGGGGTTTCTTCCAGGTCTCTTCTGTGGTTTCCAGTCAAATGATCTTTTAACATTCGGGCATACAGGCTTAAAGCCAATTTAAATCCGTTCTAAACTACCACTTATCCTTTCATTCTTAAATAATTGTAATGTGTGTTTAGAAATGTTCTAAATAACACGATGGTAAATTATTGGATATCAGATTAATATAAATCAAAAAATCTTTAATTTTGTTTTTGATAGGTAGAAATATATATATGATTCGATATATATCATACGCTATTGACAAACAAGATTA
>CAZFOI010000132.1:0-5491 GCA_964520605.1 uncultured Bacteroidales bacterium | reverse complement strand
CGCCTCATCAACCAGAATACTCTTTCCCGGCGCTTTGGCAAACTATGGGGAGCGCGAAGTCCCTGTGAATTTTTTACAAGACCGTATGGGTCTGGGCGTAGAAGAAATTCTCAATGCCTCGGCTGATCAGCTGGAGTTTGTTCTAACCTCATCCATACGCCGGCTGGTTGAAAGCCAGCGTTCCAGGATCGCTTTCTTGCGTGGTCATGGAGAATTGCCCGAGACTGAGTTGTCAGATTTGACAGAAAGCCTGAGCGCATTTTATGAAGTAGGTTTTTTTCATCCGGGAGATGGTCTGGACCGGTTGATGGATTATGATGCGCTGATTGTTGCCAATCCCGTAAGGGCATTTTCTGAGCAGACAAAGTTTATGCTTGATCAGTATCTGATGGGAGGAGGCAGCATGCTATGGTTTGTCAATCCGGTATATGCCAGTTTGGACAGCCTGCAGATGAATGGAGAAACCTTCGGATTGCCACAGGATCTGAACCTCGACGATATGTTCTTTCGCTATGGACTGAGAATGAACAAAAACCTGCTTATGGATCTGCAGGCGGCTCCCTTGCCTGTTTTTACAGGAAATGTGGGCAGGGAACAGATCAATCTGCTTCCCTGGTTCTATTTTCCCCTGCTAAATCCTGCTTCTTCCCATTCCATTGTGAAGAACCTTAATGTAATGCGGGCAGCGTATGCAAGCAGCCTTGATACCACAGAAGTTGAGGGCGTAATCAGAATACCCTTGCTCAACACGTCCCGATACACCCGCATCATGCCGGTACCTGTACACATCAGTCTTGGCATCCTGAGTCAGCCACCAGATCCATCGAGGTTTAATGCACCTTCACAAGCGGTTGCCTATCTTATGGAAGGCCGGTTTCCATCATTGTTTCAGAACAGGCGTCTGCCCGAATCCGTGCTCCCGCCATCTTATACGTTTGCCTCAGTGAGTGTACCCACAGCCATGATTGTGGTAGCAGACGGGGATTTTGTTCGCAGCGAAAAAGGTCCTTCAGGCCAGATCTATCCCCTTGGTTTTGACCGTTACTCTGGAGAAACATTTGGAAATAAAGATTTTGTAATGAATGCTGTGCATTATCTCGCCGGAGAAAGGGGCATGCTCGAGGCCAGAACCCGGGAGATTGGCATGCGTCCGCTGGACGGGCCAATGCTGGCACGTTATAAAACCAGCTTGCAATGGGCCAATTTGCTCTTCCCGATATTGCTTGTGGTTGCCTGGGGGGTCATCAGGCTGTTGCTGAGGGAATACCGCAATAAGCGCAAACAGTGGTAAGCAAATGAAAAAAACAGGCATAAAGCCGGGATATGTGCTGGTGGTGGCAATTTTTGTAAGCCTGCTTGCCATGATCATGCATGCGGCCTCGGAAAGACATACATTTTCTGAGAGGGCATTCAGGGTGCCTCCCCACATTCACCTGCAATCCGTAAAACTCACCTCAGATGATGGCTCATCCGTATTGCTTACCAATATGGGAGAGGAAGATGACTGGATGGTTAACGGAGCCTTTCCGGCCAGGACAGATGCCATGGATGAATTGCTTTTTGTTTTGGAGCACATGGAAGTTGTCAGGCCTGTATCCAAAAAGGAACTAAAGGAGCAGGAGGCCTTGTTCGATGCGCAGGCCGTACAAATTGAGGTAACTGCCAGAACCTATTGGATCAGGCTCCCGTTTGGTCCTGGTTTGTTTCGTGGAAATAAAACCATCAGGCGCATGCTTTTGGGCAGGGACACCTCCGGGGGAGACGCTTCCTATATTAAGGCCTGGTCTTCCGGGAACATATACGTGGTGAACCTTCCCGGGTACCCGGGGGGGCTTGGCAGGGTTTTCAGGCCATGGCCAGGGCATTGGCAATCCAAAACCATGCTGCACCTTCAGCCCGCGCAAATCAGCGCCATCACCGCCACATTCTTTGAAGAATCCCGGGGGGAGCAAGAATCCCGGGTCAATGAAGCCCGGTCTTATGCTATCAGCCGGATGCCAGATTCCGGTTTTCAGCTGATGCGACATGATGGGAGCGAGGTCCTGCTGCAGGATATAAACCTTAGCCGCTTAAATCATTTTCTGATGTCCTTTACAGATGTCGATTATGAAGCCCTGGTGGCGGTCAATGCCCAGGATCCCCTGCCCGATGACATGGCTGAGCTTCCTTTTCTGGAACTGTCCGTTGGTCAGGTTTCTGGCACGGAATCAGTTTTCAGGTTTTTCCATATGAAGCGAACAGAAGCAGATCCATGGTCAGAGGCAAGATTCGATCCCAACCGCCTGTATGTTCAGTTGCCGGGAGGAAGCATTGCCGCTGCCAGGTTTTTCGACATCAACCGCCTGCTGAGGCCACTTTCATATTTTCTTGAGCCCTGATTGCTTTATGAATGTGCCATATGCTTGAAAAAATAGGATGGAATAGCATCCTGTTTGGTTATAAAAATTATCTTTGCTTGTTGATGCAGGTTGATCTAATTTTTGAGGTTTAATCAAATCTATTGAGAAATGAAGTTTATCGTGTCCAGTTCTTCGCTGCTGAAGCAATTACAGGCTATCAGCGGAGTTTTAAGCTCCAACAACACCTTGCCCATTCTGGATAATTTCCTTTTCAGGCTGAGTGATTCACATATTCACATTTCGGCTTCAGACCTGGAAACAACCATGACTGCCCGGGTTAAGGCGGATAAGGCTGAAGGCGAGGGCAGTGTTGCCATTCCGGCAAAAATTCTGCTTGATACGCTGAAAACTTTTTCAGACATACCGATAACCTTTGAAATCGACCCGGGTCACTTTGGGGTAAGCCTTATTGCCGGCGAAGGCAAATACCGGCTAGCCGGACAGAATGGAGATGAATATCCTCAGGTTCCCCCGATTGAAGGTGCCTCGGTGTTCAGTCTTCAGTCAGATGTCCTGTATGAGGCCATTACCAAAACCATTTTTGCCGCCAGCCACGATGATCTCAGGCCTGTTATGGCAGGGGTTTTCTGCGAAATTTCAAACGACACCGCCACATTTGTTGCCACGGATGCGCACAAGCTTGTCCGCTATCGCAGACTGGATGTGGTTAGTGAGAACTCCGCCAGCTTCATCCTGCCCAAAAAGCCACTGAATCAACTCAAGCATATTTTGCCCCAGGAAGATGCTCCGGTGGAAATCCAATACAGCGAGACCAATGCCAGGTTTACATACAGGGACATTGTGCTTAACTGTCGGCTGATTGATGGGCGCTATCCCAATTATACAGCGGTAATTCCTGCCGATAATCCAAACAAACTGATAGTAGACCGCCAACCCTTCCTGAATGCAATCAAAAGGGTTTCGATATTCTCTAACCAAACCACCTACCAGGTAAAATTTAAGATTGCCGGCAGTGAGTTAACCCTGAGTGCCGAGGATCTGGATTACAGCAATGAGGCAAAGGAACGGCTGCAGTGCCATTACGAAGGGCTCGATATGGAAATCGGTTTTAACAGCAGGTTCCTTCTCGAAATGCTCAATAACCTTGACACCGAGCAGGTAATGGTGGCCATGTCTGAACCCAACCGTGCGGGTCTGATTACACCGGTGAACAGCGAGAACAAGGATGAAGACATCCTGATGCTGGTGATGCCGGTTATGCTCAATACCTGATAAAACTATTCTGTTTCGGATAGTTCAATCCAGCGATCTGTTTTCTTAGCCAGGTCTTCTTCCAGCTGCTTATATTTGTTGGCCAGCTCATTCAGTTTTTCGGGCGACAGATTGCCGGTGCTGAGTTCTTCCAGCACTTCAGGCAGGGCTTTCTCAATAGCCGAAATTTCCTGCTCCAATTGCTGCAGTTCCTGCTGCTGTTTGTAGCTTTTTTTGCCAGGGGTTCTGGCCCTGTTTCTGCTTATGGGTTTTTCCTCCGTTTGTCTGGGTTCATTGAGTCTTTTTTCTCTTTGCTGCTGACGGTATGCGGAATAATTGCCGGTAATAATCTTTACATTCCCATTTTCCTGAAACACCAGCATCTGATCTGCAATTCTGTCAAGAAAAAACCTGTCGTGGGATACCACCATAAGGCAGCCAGGGAAATCTACCAGAAATTCCTCCAATAAATTCAGGGTCTCAATATCCAGGTCGTTGGTTGGCTCATCTAATATGATAAAATTGGGATTGCGCATAAGTACCGTTATCAGGTAGAGCCTTCTTTTCTCCCCCCCGCTGAGCTTGTCTGCCCTGGCATATTGCATGGACCGGGAAAAGCGAAAATGATGCAACAACTGAGAAGCCGTGCGGGTCTTGTTTCCCGGGAGTTTTATCAAGTCGGCAATACCGCTCACGATGTCAATCACCCTGCTGGTCTCATCAATTATCAGCCCGTCCTGTTTGTAGTAGCCCAATACGATGGTTTCCCCGGTGGTAATACGCCCGCTGTCGGGGATGAGGTCTCCGGCAATGAGGTTCAAAAGGGTACTCTTTCCGGTACCATTTGCTCCTACAACACCCAGCTTTTCCCCTCTTTTAAATACATAGGAGAAATTGTCGAGCACCCTGAGCCCGTCGAAACTCTTGCTTACATTGTCGAGCTCCAGAATTTTTTTGCCCATCCTGGCCATTTCTGCGGCAATTTCCATTGGTTCCTGTCGGGAGTAGCCGCCTGATTGTTCCTTGCGTTCATGATAAGCCGAAATCCTGGCTTTGGATTTTGTTGTTCTTGCCTGCGGACTGCGTCTGATCCATTCGGTTTCCTGTCTGAGCCATTGCAGGTTTTTGTCGTGTTCTGTGGCGGCAACCTCAAGCCTTTCCTGCTTTTTCTCAAGGTAATGGGCATAAGTGCCCCTATAGGTATACAAACTCCCCTGGTCGAGTTCCAGGATGAGGTTGCACACATTGTCAAGAAAATACCGGTCGTGGGTGACCATCAGCAAGGTGGCTTTTTTGCGTCCCAGAAAGTCTTCCAACCATTCAATCATCTCAATATCCAGGTGGTTGGTGGGTTCATCGAGCAACAACACATCGGCATTGCCAATGAGCATGTTGGCCAGGGCGAGCCGCTTCTTCTGACCGCCCGAAAGGGTTTCGGTAAGGGCGTTGATGTTGTCAATTTTCAGAAGGCCCAGAACCTGGCGGATTTGTTGTTCCATATCCCATGCTTCCAGGGCGTCCATACGTTCAATGATCTCCTGAAGTCTCGATTCAGGGATGGATGCATCCAGTTTCATGTCCTGAAGGCATTGCTCATAGGCCCTTACCGCCTCCGATTGCGGCGTTCCTGAGTGAATCAGGTAATCGATCAGTCTTATTCCGGCAGGGATGTCAGGATTTTGCTCAAGATAGCCGATCCTAAGGCCGTTTTTATAGCTGCAATTTCCCGTATCAGGAGCAATCCTGCCTGCAATGATGTTCAACAGGGTAGATTTTCCAGCCCCGTTTCTGGCAATCAGGGCAACCTTATCTCCCTCTGAAATGGTAAAAGAGATGCCTTCGAATAAGAGGGTTTCCGAGAAACTTTTGGAAATGTTTTC
>CAZFOI010000131.1:0-5505 GCA_964520605.1 uncultured Bacteroidales bacterium | reverse complement strand
TGCGACTGCCGCAAACCCGTGGAATGCAAATTGCGGGAGTATGCCCAAGAGTACGGGGCACAAAAAAGACGGTATCTTTATACTGACAGAAAGACCCTGAAAAAAAACATGCAGCACCCCCGGGTGGTGTATGAACCGGGCAAATGCATCCGATGCGGCATATGCGTAAGGCTTACGGCCCTGCATCAGGAAACCTTTGGTTTTACCTTCATCGGGCGGGGATTTGAAGTGGAAATCGGGGCGCCATTCGATGAAAACCTGGAGCGTGCACTGGAAAAAACCGCTGCGGAAGTAGCCCGGGAATGCCCAACCGGTGCGCTGTCTCTCAGAAATACCGAAACACCATGAAATCCAAATACCTGCTGATATTTATTGCCTGCCTTCTGGCCTTTCTTCCGGGAAGGGCCCAGTGGCCGGAATACAGGGGAGGACAAGGCCTTCAGGGAACCACCCGCCTCAGCTTACCCACTCAGGCAGGGGTGCTTTGGACCTTTCAGGCATCAGACCAACTGAAATCTTCTCCGGTAATTCACAACAACCGCATCGTTATTGCCGATACAGGCGGCATGGTATATTGTCTTGACGGGCAGGGCAGAAAAATCTGGACCTATGCTGCCGGCAATTCCATTGAGGCGCCGGCCCTGATTCTGGAGAATACCGTTTACATAGGCGATCTGAGCGGCACGCTCTATGCCCTCTCCCTGGCTGATGGCAGTCTGAGATGGAAATACGAGGCCGACAACCAGATCATGGGTGCACCCAACTGGTGGACAGATGGACGGCAAACACGCCTGCTGGTGGGTTCATACGATTTTTACCTGCATTGCCTGGATGCAGGCACCGGCAGGCTCATCTGGAAATACGAAGCATCAAACTACTTGCATGCCACCGTGGGAATATCAGGCAATATGGCCGTTTTTGGAGGATGCGACGGACTATTGCACGTGGTTGACATTGTCTCGGGCAGGGGACTGCGTGCGGTGGAGCTGGCATCCTACATTGCAGGCTCGGTTGCCATAGACCGGGAGCTTGCCATTGTAGGCGATTATGACGGCATGCTCAGCGCGGTAAACACAACCACAGGCAAGGTGGTGTGGCAATTCGAAAGCCGCGACCGCCAACTTCCCTTTATTGCCTCTCCGGCCATTGCGGGCGGAAGGGTGTTTGCCGGGAGCCGGGATCGTTTTGTTTATGCCCTCGACCGCCAAAGCGGCAAACTCATATGGCAACGCAATACCGGAAACCGGGTAGAGGCCTCCCCCCTGGCCGATGGGAAAAACCTTTTGGTAGCCAATATGCGGGGCGATGTGATGCTGCTGTCCCAGGCCGACGGAAGCGTAATCTGGACCTATTCTCTGGGTGGGGCCATCACGGGAAGTCCCGCCCCCATGAACAACAACATTCTCATTCCCGCACTTGACGGAACCCTGTATTGTCTGGGAAAAAAATAACCGACACAAATACTGTTGAAATGAACATTGCCTATATTATTCCCGGTTCTGGTGGAAGTTTTTACTGCGGTAACTGCCTAAGAGACAACGCCTATTTCCATGCCATCAGGGCACAGGGACACAACGCCCTGAAGATTCCGCTTTATCTGCCGCTGTTTTCGCATGAGCAAAATGAGTTTGAAGCTCCGGTGTTTTATGGTGCCGTTAACCTTTACCTGAAGCAGCAGTTTTCGCTGTTCCGGCGCATGCCCTCCTGGGTCGATGCCTGGCTGAACTCCCCGGCCGTACTGAGGTTTGCGGCCAAAAAGGCACACTCTACCCGGGCCAGCGGTCTGGAAGACATGACCATTTCCATGCTCATGGGTGAACATGGACAACAGAAAGAAGAGCTGGAGAAGCTGGTGCATTGGATGGAAACCCATTTCAAGGCCGACGTGATCCATATCTCCAATGCCCTGCTGCTGGGTCTGGCCCACAAACTGCGCGAGCGCCTGAAGGTGCCGGTGGTTTGCTCCCTTCAGGACGAAGACGTTTGGGTAGAGCCCATGCACCCGGAATTCGGCCAAAAGGTGTGGGATTTGATGGCTGAAAAGGCCGCCGATGTAGACATGTTCATCCCCGTAAGCCATTACTTCTCTGCCTATATGCAGGAAAAGCTTTCCTTGTCTGAAGACAGGATGCGTCCGCTTTACCTGGGAATTGACCCGGCCAATTATACCTGTGTCCCGGCACTTGAAAAACCGCGCACCATAGGATATCTTTCCCGCATGTGTTACAGCAACGGTTTGGATATTCTGGTTGATGCTTTTATCCTGCTGAAAAAGGACACCCGCAACAATGATGTTCGCCTGGCCCTCACAGGAGGATATACGAGCGATGATGTGTCATTTTTGAAAAAACAAAAACGCAAACTTGCCGATGCCGGCCTGATCAGAGATGTGGATTTTATTGAAGACTTTGATGGGGAACACCGCCACAGCTTCCTGGGCAGCATCCGCATGCTCTCCGTTCCCGTAAGAAGGGGTGAGGCATTTGGTATCTATCTGACCGAATCCATGGCCTCTGGGGTGCCCATAGTGCAGCCCCGTCTGGGGGCCTTTGCCGAGATTGTTGAACAATCGGGTGGCGGACTGGTTTACCCTGAGAACACCCCTGAGTCGCTTTGCGAGGCCCTGGATTCGATGCTGAACAACAATGAGGGTGTTGCCCGCATGAGCCAAAATGCACGAAAAAGTGCTGAATCACTGTTCAATATCAACCTGCTTGCTGCAAAGCTTACGGATATATACGGACAGGCCATAAACAAATACAAGGAAAATGTGGATTGAACTCAGCAATGTGGTAAAAACCTATGGAACAGGTGCTCAGGCTGAGGGCCGCACGGTGCTCAACGGCCTGAACCTTCAGGCCGAAAAGGGCGATACCCTGGCCATTATGGGCCCGTCGGGGAGCGGAAAAACCACCCTGCTAAACCTGATGGGAACCCTGGATGCTCCCGATGGCGGAGAAATCCGCGTGGGCGAACAGCTGTTTTCAGCCATGGATACCCCCGCTAAGCTGGCCTTTCGGTCTAAGATTGCCGGCTTTGTGTTTCAGTTCCATCACCTGCTGCCCCAGTGCACCCTGCTCGAAAACGTCCTGCTTCCTTCCATTCCCCTGAAAACACCCACCGCACAAGCCATTGAAAGGGCACAGCAATGGATGGAGTTTCTGGGAATCTGGGAATACCGTAACCGCTTCCCGGCCAGCCTTTCGGGAGGAGAATGCCAAAGGGGTGCCGTTGCCCGGGGCCTGATCAATCAGCCACAGCTGCTGCTTGCCGATGAACCCACCGGATCATTGGACACGGCCAATGCTGCCCGCCTGATAGATTTGTTGCTTGAGGTCAATGTCCAAACCGGTATTACCCTGATTCTGGCCACCCACTCCGCTTCCATAGCCGGGCGCATGAGCAGCGTTTACCATATGGACGGAGGCCGGCTCACCAAACAATAGTCCATGAAGCTGACGGCCCTGATAAAACGCAACCTGCGCCACTATGCCAAAGGCCATCTGGCTGCCGCTGCCGGCATAGCCATTGCCACGGCCGTAATATGCGGGGCCCTGATCATCGGAGACTCACTCAGGCTGAGCCTGCAGCAGATTGTGGAGCTGCGCCTGGGCCGGGTAACCCATTCTTTGAGTGCGGGCGAAGGTATTTTTTCTGCCGATGTGGCCCGCCGCCTGGATGCCACTGAAGGGATTCAGGCTGCCCCGGTTTTGAAAACAATCGGGTCGGTTTCGGTTCAGGGCGAAGGCCTTGCCGCCAACCGTATTCAGGTTTGGGGTATTGACAGTGGTTTTTATGATCTTGCGGTGGCAAGCTCCGTGGCAAGCTCCGTGGCAGCCTCCGCGGCAGCCTCCGTGGCAAGCTCCGCGGCAAGCTCCGTGGGGGGCACCGCCGGAGGCGGGGCGGCCGCAGGCCGCCGGGGCCCCGCTGCGCGTGAGGCATTTCCCCACCCGGGACCCGGACAGGTGGTCATCAGCCGCAACCTGGCCAGCCGGCTGCAGGTCTCCGAGGGGGACTTTCTGTTGCTCAGGCTCACGCGCATCGGGCCCATGCCCCCCAATACCCCCTTTGTTTCTGACAGGGATGTTTCCCTGGCGCGAAGGGTGGAGGTGGCCGGCATTGCAGGCCCGGAAGACGGCGGGCATTTTAACCTGAATGCCTCGCAATCAGCCCCTCTGAACCTGTTTGCAGACCTTAACTGGCTAAACCGCATCATGGGCCTGGAGGACATGGCCAATCTGGTGGTAATAAACACCGCAGCCGCCTCTGACCCCTTATCCCCGGCCAACAGGGCCGCTACCCCCCCCGGGGGGGACCGTTCACCCGATACCCCTTTAATGGATCTCGTGCGCGGGGCCCTTGCCCCGGAAGACCTCGGCCTGAACATTGCGTATATACCCGGCCGGCAGACGCCCGCAACTACCGGATATCAGCCCGGGGGCTACTGGCATATAGCATCGGACAAAGTATTCATTGATCCTTACATTTCTGCCGTGCTGCAACAGGAATTCCCTGAGGCGGAATTTTCACTTACCTATTTTGTGAACTCACTTAAGGTGGGCGATAATCAGACCCCATACTCCTTTGTTTCCGCCGGGGCGGGCCCCAGGCATCCGGCATCTAAAGACGAAATCTTCATCAGCCGGTGGCTCGCAAACGACCTTCAGGCCCGCCCCGGCGACAGCCTCCTGATGCGCTACTTTGAGGTGGGTCCCTTACGCGAATTGATTGAAAAAGAAGCTGCTTTCATAATCTCCGGCATTGTCCCCATGGACCAGGCAGTGGCAGACAGCCTGCTCATGCCCCAGCTTCCCGGTTTGTCTGATGCCGGCTCCTGCAATGAATGGGAGGCAGGGGTTCCCATCCTTTTGGACCTTATACGGCCCGAAGATGAGGCCTATTGGGATCAATACCGCGGAACCCCCAAAGCCTGGATTTCCCTTGAGCGTGGGCAGGCCATGTGGGAAAACCGCTTTGGAAACCTTACCAGTGTGCTGATTCCGGCCACAGGCCCGCTGGCAGGGGACGAATCTTCCGCTCAGCGCATGCAACTTCCGGCACACGATCCCATAACGGATGTTGCTGCCTTCAGCGAGCAGGATCTCAGGACCCTGCTCCGACAACGCATCGACCCCTTCCAAATGGCCTTTCTGATCAATCCGGTAAAAGATCAGGGAATGGCCGCAGCTGCAGCCGGAGTAGACTTTGGCCAATTGTTTGCCGGGCTGGGATTTTTTACCATACTCGGTGGGCTCATCCTGGCCGGCCTGTTGTTTTCCCTGGGCATGAAAAAGCGCTCTGCGCAGTTGCAACTGCTTGCCGCCCTGGGTTATTCCCGCAAATTGATCCAAAAGATCATGATGGCCGAAGCCCTGGCAATCAGCCTGGCGGGCGCGGCTGCCGGACTGCTGCTGTCGCTGATATACAGCCGCCTGGTCTTTTCGGGATTGAACAGCATCTGGCACGACATTGTGCGGGCCGACGCCCTGGCCCTGTACTTTCGCC
>CAZFOI010000130.1:0-5520 GCA_964520605.1 uncultured Bacteroidales bacterium | reverse complement strand
AAAAAACTCAGGTTTTCACGTGCTGTAAGCCTTGGATAGTGATTGGGCAATTCAAACCCCACCCCTATCATATTATAAAAATCCCCATTCAGACCGGCAATTTCTTTTCCCTGGATTTTGGCACTGCCCGAATAGTTTTTAAGCAACCGGATCAGTACTTTTTGAGTGGTGCTCTTACCGGCTCCGGATGGGCCCAGAAACCCAAATACTTCTCCTTTTTTAACATTGAAAGTCATGCCATCAACTGCAGTTTTTCCTCCTGCTTTATACGTAAAGCTCAAGTTGTTTACTTCTATCATTTTCAAGCTTTCTTTATCAATTTCCAAATTTGACTTACCATTATTAATTCTTCCATGTGTGTCTTTGAGGAGTGCCCCAATAAAACGCCATGCATTTCGTATCCGTCAAATGCCCTTACTATGTGCCCCGCCAGAAAATCAAGGTCAAGAGACTCTCTGATTTCACCCCTGTTTGCCGAGCAAAGAAGTATGGCCTTTACTGTATTAATCTCCTGAGCAACCATAGCTTCTACTTTATCCCTAACCAGAGGCAGATACCTTATGGCCTCGACAATGAATAAGAAAAAATTGGTTTCGTTTTCCTTAAGCCCATATTTTTGCGCAAACCACACAAAAGCCTGTTTCTTTAAATCCAAGAGGCGGGTCATGTTATCAACAAAAGAGGCTTGTTCATCAGGCAAAAAGGCAGCGCCTTCAGTGGCACCGAAGAAGAATTGATCAACCACTTCTGCCAGGAGGTCTTCCTTGCTTTCAAAGTAATGATAAAATGCTCCTTTGGAAAGGCCGGTCTCGCTCAGCAGACGATTCAGGGTAACCTCCCTGTAGCTTGATGTGAGGAATAGTCCGAATGCTTTCGAAATGATGTTTTGTCTTGTTGTTTCCATGCTGCAAAGATAACAAATAACATACCAACCGGTCGGTTTGTATGAAAATATTTTAAAAATAATTGTGAATGCATATATGACCACCTCTCATATAGCCTGGTATTCAATGTCTAATGGAAAATACAATATAGGATTGTATTATTATTTAATTTTGCTCGTTTTTTAAGTACACAGCTTAACTGCATAACCGGAACATCAGCATGAACAGAAATTCCTTATTGCTATTTGTTTTTCTTTTTTGGCCGATGCTGCTATGCGCCCAGGTCAGAAATACACCAGCAACCCGGTATTTTGGTCTTGGATCAGGGCTGTATCACAGTGCATCGGCTGACGCCATATATTCTCCACTTGTTTATCAGGGAAAGGCAGCTTTTTTCGGACTTCATTTCGGAAAAACCAGGCAGCGTTATGAAAATCATACCCGCCTGTTATTTTCCATGGTGAATCGTGAGGCACCTACTTTGACCGGCTTGCAAATATCATATCCAGCCAATCATTATCAGGTAGTCAGGCAAAGTTTCCTTTTTGAATCCATGGACTACTACAATTACAGACTATCTGAAGATGGATGCAGCTGTACCCCACATTTATACCTTAGCGGACTCTGGTTAACCACCATTAACATTACCACCAATGCCGGTGGGGTTCCCGAACTTATTCAAACCGCCATTGCTCCCGGACTGGTATTCAGTTACGGGCCCGGGAATATCAGGTTCTCATCAGGACTTCATTATCAGCTGATTACCCTGGCAGTAAGAAATAACTATTCTCAATCAAGGGCACAAACCTATGAAAGGCTAAGCAAATTCGACTTTGTAAAAGACAATGCCAGGCTGCAGTTTCCCGGCACTTTGCTGGGACTCTATTCAAATACCAGAATTGCCTACAATCCTGGCAGGCGCTGGGAATTTCAGGCAGGATATGATTTCCGCATAATCCGAAATCAAAGGGCTGTCTTGCTGCAATCAACATCCGGTATATACTCCATTGGCATAACACGTTACATAAACTGATATGAAGATTTTATTTAAAAAAATCCTGTTGGCGGCGTTTGTAATGATTCTGGTTGTATCATGCGAGCAGGTTTTATTGCAGCAGCCTTACAGCAATACCCCGACAGGCAATTTCAAGGCTTTTACTGATGATTTTGCTCGTCTGTACGGAGCCTTCGGACCAAAAAACATAGACTGGGACTCGATTACCCTTCATTATTCTCAGCAGGTGAACAACGATATGTCAGATGCAGCACTTTTTGCTGTTTTCTGCGAGATGCTAAACCTTATCAATGACGGACATGCCGATATTTATTCATCTGTTTTCGGGCATTACCGGTCATGGAACAGACGAAGTACGCCCTTCTTTGAAGGCAGGACAGGAAACCGCAACAGCGACATTGCCCACCTTCAGCACCTGATCAGACAGCAATATCTGGGCGGAGAGTTTGAAAGCAAGGATGTGGGAGGATGGTTGTTTTTTTATGGCAGCATCAACCATAAAGGGAAAAAACTGGGCTATCTGTGCGTTCCTACATTTTACCTGAATGATTTCCCCAGGGAGTTTATCAAAAAGGCGGTACAAGAGTTTAACGAAATGGATGGGTTGGTTATCGATTTGAGATTTAATGGAGGAGGCAACACAGATGCCTTTGTCTGGATGATGAACCTCATGGCCAGCCGGGAGAAGGTATATATGCAGTCTGCTTTTCGCAATGGGGAAGCTTACGATGACTTTACCCAAATGGTTGCGCATCGTGTAAGGCCGCATGCTGATGGACTTAAGGAAATGCCCGTTGTTATTCTGACCAATGCTTACACTGCCAGTTCTTCGGATCATTTTGTACTGGGGATGAAAACCCAGCAGCAGGTGACCATAGTTGGTGATACAACATGTGGGGCATTCTCCGCCGTATTGGAGCGGATTCTTCCCAATGGCTGGAAATTCAGACTGGGAGCACAGGTGGTGTTTAACGCAGATGGTGAATACCTTAGTGATGCTTCGGGTCTTTACCTGGAAGGCATTGGCATTGCACCGGATCATCATGTAATTGATTCATGGTCTTTGGTGCAACAAGGCAAGGACCCCAGCCTTGATAAAGCCCTAACGGTATTGGCTCCATAGCCCTGGTTTTGTTTCTTTTTTCAAACTGACGGAAAAACAGTGGTTTTCCGTTTCGTTTTGCTATATTTGGTTATTCATGAACCAACAATAGCAAAAACATATGGGACACACTGAAAAAGCAAGCAAATGCCCGGTTACCGGAGCAATGGGAAAGCACCCGGGGGCCGGCAGCGGAACCAAAAACCTTGACTGGTGGCCAAACCGCCTAAATCTGAACATCTTACGACAACATTCGTGCAAGTCGGATCCCATGGACAAAGATTTCGATTATGCAAGTGAATTCAAAAGCCTGGATCTGCAAGCCGTTAAGAGCGATCTTGCCAAACTTATGACAGACTCTCAGGATTGGTGGCCGGCTGATTTTGGACATTACGGTCCATTGTTTATCCGGATGGCCTGGCACAGCGCAGGAACATACCGAACAGGGGACGGCCGTGGGGGTGCCGGTTCCGGGCAGTTGAGATTTCCTCCATTGAGCAGCTGGCCTGATAATGCAAACCTGGATAAGGCGCGCAGATTGCTGTGGCCAATCAAGCAGAAATATGGACGCAAGATATCCTGGGCTGACCTTATGATCTTAACAGGAAACGTAGCCCTGGAAACTATGGGCTTCAAGACTTTTGGTTTTGCCGGAGGAAGAGAAGATGTATGGGAACCTGAGGAAGACGTTTACTGGGGTTCGGAAACCGAGTGGCTGGGTGACAAGAGATACTCAGGAGAACGTGATCTGGAGAATCCGCTTGCCGCTGTCCAAATGGGGCTTATATATGTTAATCCCGAAGGGCCAAATGGAAATCCCGATCCGGTTGCCGCAGCAAAAGACATAAGGGAAACCTTTGCGCGCATGGCAATGAACGACGAAGAAACGGTGGCCCTGATTGCAGGGGGGCATACCTTTGGAAAATCTCACGGAGCAGGAGATCCTAAGCTGGTTGGGCCCGAACCGGAGGCTGCCGGTTTGGAAGAAATGGGCCTTGGATGGATAAGCAAACATGGATCTGGCAAAGGAGCAGACACCATAACCGGCGGCCCTGAGGTTACCTGGACACAGGATCCCACCCGATGGACCAACCTGTTTTTCAAGAACCTTTTCAGCTATGAGTGGGAATTAACCACCAGCCCCGCAGGTGCCAAACAATGGGTGGCGAAAGATGCACCTGCACAAACTCCGGATGCGCACATACCGGGTAAGATGCACAAGCCCACCATGCTTACCACAGACCTTTCCCTGCGTTTCGATCCGGAGTACGAGAAAATATCCCGGCGTTTCTATGAAAATCCCGATGTTTTTGCCGATGCCTTTGCCCGTGCCTGGTTTAAACTTACCCACAGGGACATGGGGCCTGTATCCCGTTATCTGGGGCCGGAAGTCCCAAAAGAGGTATTGCTCTGGCAGGATCCGATCCCTGCCGTAAACCATCAGTTAATAGACGACAGGGATGTGTCCCTGCTAAAAGAAAAATTGCTCGAGACCGGACTGTCTGTATCCCGAATGGTATCTACGGCCTGGGCTTCAGCCTCTACTTTCAGGGGATCAGACAAAAGAGGGGGCGCCAATGGAGCCCGCCTGCGCCTGGCACCACAAAAAGACTGGGAAGTAAACAATCCGGGGCAACTGTCAGGGACAATGGAAATCCTGCAGAATATTCAAACGGCATTTAATGATGCACAGACAGGTGGCAAAAAAGTATCCCTGGCCGATTTAATTGTTCTATGCGGTTGTGCTGCTATTGAAAAAGCTGCCAGGGACGCAGGATTTCCGATTATAGCACCATTTACTCCAGGGCGTATGGATGCTTCACAGCAAGAGACAGATATTGAATCTTTCTCTGTGATGGAGCCGGTAGCTGATGGTTTCCGCAATTACCAGAAGAAGTCCTACAGCCTTTCAACTGAGGAACTATTGGTTGATAAAGCCCAATTGCTCACGCTAACACCACCAGAAATGACGGTTCTTGTTGGCGGTATGCGCGTACTGGCATGCAATTGGGATGGTTCTTCCCATGGTGTGTTTACCAATAAGCCGGGCCAGCTAAGCAACGATTTCTTTGTAAACCTGCTGGATATGAGGATAAAATGGAAACCTGTTTCTCAGAAGGCAGATGTATTTGAGGGATCAGACCGCACCACCGGAAAGCTGGTATGGACCGGCACCCGGGCAGACCTGATCTTCGGATCGCATGCCGAGCTGAGGGCATTGGCAGAGGTGTATGCCTGTGAGGATGCAAAAGAAAAGTTTGTGAAAGACTTTGTTGCGGCCTGGACCAAAGTAATGAATCTGGACAGATTCGATCTTTCGTAACAAATAAAGCTTTTATCATGCGGCCCGCAAGCGGGCCGCATTTTTTTTCTTTTTTTTCCTATTTTTCGAATCTGTAATTATGCGGGTTCATTCATAATATTTTCCAGATGACCAAGATCCGATTCATGCCCGAAACTTTGGCTTTTATCAAGGCTCTCCTTGCAATCTGCCTGATCGCAGGTTCATTAAATGTGTT
>CAZFOI010000129.1:0-5532 GCA_964520605.1 uncultured Bacteroidales bacterium | reverse complement strand
AGGTTGTGTAAATTCCTTGTTTTGCCAATTGATAGTCTGTCGTTTCAAGCAGTGATTGAAAACCCCGCAGCGGTCTGGGCCTTCCTAATGAAGCAAAATAGGCCGCCCGGCTCATGGAATCCCAGTGTATGGCGCCATAATAGTATTGCACTGTTTGCATCAGATTATGGGCAAGAAGCAGAAACAGAACCACCACAGCCAATGCCTTGATCTTTCTGGCGTACAGACCGGCATGATGGATGATGGCCCCTAAGGGAAATGCAAGAATGGCATAGGTTTCAATCATGGGTCTTTGTCCGAAACCACCTCCATACCACCATGTCCACCAGGAAAACACCACATAAATATGCAAAGAAACATACAGCAATACCGGAAGGAGCCACCCGGGATTGTACCTTCTCAGCAATGGGATCCCTGCAAGCGCAGCAATCATCAGCGGGGTGTACAGAAGCCATCCTTTTCTGAAGCTGAACAGTCCGCTGATAATCTGAGGATCCCTGAAGAAAAACGTTTCATCCGTATAGGAATAGTAAAACCACTGACCCGAAACCAGCTTCCAGTAAATCAATTGCGGAAGTCACACAAGGCAGGCCATAAAGCCCATTAGCAAAATACTGCCAAATCGGGAAGCAAGCAACCTCAATCTATTCTTCATATCAGCCGGGCTGCCAATCCCATAGAAAACAAAAAAAATCAGCAATACAATATTGGCTGGTCTGATCAATACAATCAGTCCGGATAACAGTCCAAGCAAAAGGGTGGTTTTCCAATTATGGGTATCATACCATGATGCCGTAAGCACCAAAAAGAGAGAGAAAAGGGCAAAGCTGTATACGTGGGTCATGGGAGCCTCCAGGCTTGCGTACCAAAACAGATTGGTGCCCAAAACCAATGAAACCAATACCAGAGCAACCGTTATATCGGAAAAGTACCGAAGCAGCAGTTTTCTTAGCAAAAAAAGGCCGGCAATCAGATATACAAGACCCGATAAAAGAATAAAAAACGCATAAGGGGGGGAGTATCCTGTGGCTTCTGCACCCGATATAAGGGCAACAAAATGTCCCATCAGAAAAAAAGGAAGATAGAGCATGGCCAGTCCCATGCTCATGACCAATACCAGGCCTCCGTTTGGGGCAGGCTTGGGCCAGAACTTATCAGAAAAAAAATCCGGGTCCTCCCTGGTAAACTCAAGGGAAATATCCTGGTATATAAATGCAGCCGGCAAATAGGCATAATAGGACTTGATGTCCCACTGGAATACCCGCATGGGTTTTTCCCAAAGCCTTACGTTGGCTTGCACCAGCACTATTGTTGCGGTTAGCAAAAATATAGAAGCGAATGACCAGGGTTGCTTCATGGTTTAATGTTCAATTCCAGCACCATGGCCGATCTGCCTGGCACAGAAAAAGGCTTGTCTAGCAGGTGAACCGCCCCGCTGAACACATCCCGGCCCGATGCGTAACCTGATGTCATTTCAAAGAACCTGGCCGGATCAATGTCGGTTTTGTCCGGGTTATTGTTTAAAACCACCATCACCCTGTTCTCATGGTTGTATCTGAAATAAACATAGGTTCCGCCCTGCGGCACAAACTGCCGCAATTTTCCGGTATGCAGGGCCGTATTAATTTTTCTGAATGAGAGCAGGCGGGCTATATGGTTGTATATGGCATTCTGCTCATCAGAGCGTCCTTCACTTACAAATGCATTGATGGAATCATCCGCCCATCCTCCTGGAAAATCTTCACGGATCCCTCCATGGCCCTTATGCTCCCATCCTGTCATGAGCAGTTCCGTGCCATAATACATCTGGGGGATGCCCCTGGTGGTAAACACCAGGGTAAGCGCCATTTTCAATAATCTGACATCCTCATTAAGGGCAGTAAAAATTCTGGTAACATCATGGTTGTCTGCAAACACCATCAGATTAAAAGGGTCTGGGTACAAAAAATCCTGGGCCAGTGTGTGGTATATACGCAACAAGCCGGTATTCCATCCATCCTCTTCAACAAGTCCGTCGCGTATGGCATCATAGAACGCAAAATCAAAAATGGATGGCATGCCTGAATCATATCCATCATGCTGCTTTCGTCCGCCCTGAAAATATGCCAATATTGCGGGTATGCCAATCCAGGCTTCTCCAACGATATAAAATCCAGGGTATTCATTCAAAATGTATTTCGTCCAGTCAGCGATATAGCCCTTGTCAGAATATGCCTGTGTGTCGAGCCTTATCCCGTTAATACCGGCATATTCAATCCACCATACCGCCTGTTGCTTCAGGTATGTCGCCAAATATTCATTGCCATGATTCAGATCGGGCATGTTGGTGTCAAACCAGCCCATGAGCATCTGATTCCGGTCTGCCTCTGCCGCATGAGGATCAAGAAGGGTTGTCATGCGATAGGTGGTACGGGTAAATCTGTCCCAATGATGAATCCAGTCGTGTGAAGGAAGGTCCTGCATCCACCAGTGATAATGCCCGCAATGATTCAGTACCATGTCCTTGATAACCTTGATGCCTTTGGCATTCGCACGCTCAACCAGATTGCGGTAATCCTCATTGCTGCCAAAACGGGGATCGATCCGGTAAAAATCTGTTATGGCATACCCATGGTAGCTGTAAACCGGCTGATTGTTTTCCAGAAGGGGATTGATCCACAGGGCAGTAAAACCAAGCCCGGCAACATAGTCCAGGTTGTTGATTATCCCGGCAATGTCTCCCCCGTGACGGCCATCAGGATTGGTTCTGTCGGCTTTCTCCAGCATACCGGGCATGTCATCATTCGAAGCATCTCCATTGGCAAATCGATCGGGCATTACCAAATAAACAGCATCGGAAGCATCAACATAAAAATTATCGGACAGCTGCCGTGATCTGCTTAAAAGGGTGTATTCTGCCTGATAGACAGGAACTCCGTTATTTAAAAAATAAATAGGGAAGCTTCCGGGGTCGGCTTTGGAAATATCGAGCCTGATAAACAAATAATTTGGATTGTCGGTTTTTCCTAAATAGAGCAATTCTATGCCGGTGTTTCCAATCACAATGTCGCATTGGGCAATGCCGGCTCCATAAATCATCAGTTGCAATTCTTGGTGGTGCATGCCTGTCCACCACATCGGGGGCTCAATTCTTTCAGGGGCAGGTACACCTGCCTGTGTTACCGACAGGCTGGAAATCAGGGCAAAAAGGAAGAAGAATGATTTTATTGACTTTGCGTATCCCTTCATACTCAGTTGTTTAATCTTGATTACGTGTAAGGTTTGGTTATGCAAGGCCGGAAACCAGGTCTGTGGCTTCCCGGATTACATTGTCCGCTTTATTTCCACTTAGCCCGATGGTTTGCAGAATTCCACTGTTTTTAATCAACTGACGGCACAAAACAATATTGTTTTCAAGCAGCAATTGCTTTTGTTTTCTGTTTATGGATGTCAGAACCGTAACCGGGAAAAGGCCTGTTTGTTCAATCATATCCTTAAGGCTCTCCCTGTAAGGATAGTCCCAGCTGACAAGCTTCAAGCCAATACATTTTCCGTAGTCCATGGCATCGGAAGTAAAGCGGGTGTTGGTTACCACCCATCCAGAGAATTCCTTATGCTGATTTTCCTGTGACTTTCTCCAGACCTTTTCAATATCCCTGAATCGGGAATCAATGTATAAGGGCACCTGTACATTGCAGTATTTTCCCTGATTGTTGTAAAATTTACATTCAACCATAAACTGTCGGGTATCATCAGAAGCCACGACATCAACTTCATGGCTTACACAGTGCCCCCTTACCACCTGTCCTACCTGAACCTGGTATCCCAGATGCCTTAACAATTCTCCAACAAACTGCTCAAACGGATAGCCGGTTGGCCCCAGCTCCATAATGGCGTTTTTCAGACTGTATCTCGCGGCAGAAGCCCTCTTTAATTTTCGGAGAATCCGAAAGGCTTTGTGATAAATGTCGGCAGTGCGTATGCCCTCACGAAGATGGGGGCTAAGCAGCTCTTCAACCTCATCGATTAATTGATCATCTGCACCCACGCGGGCAAGAGATTTTCTTAGTTTTTCAGAAGAAAAGGGTTCTTTTTCTCCGGAGTGCTTTTCTACCAGGATAGACCGCTTCATAATGCGTTATACTTTTAACCAACGGTCAAAAGTATGAAAGAAAACGCTCAAAACCGAAACAGATTATTGATTTCCACCCCCGAAACGATACCTCAGACTCACCCCTCCCATGCCCATGCGCAGGTTACGGCTGCTCAGATCTCCCAGGGGGTATTTTATAAAGGGTTCTACCACTGTTGCACCCTGATTTCCCTTTAAAACATAGCCAAAGGAAACATTCAGCATTCCAGCCAGATCAAGGTGGCGGAACGGAGCATAACTGGTGTTTACCTTTTGGGCTTGCATGCTGCTTAAGGGCTGATGCTCGCCGGTAGATGGATCACTAAGGAACTCAATGGTGTGGGCATAATTTTCTCCCCTTACCTGCTGCTGCACGTACAAAAGAGACGACACTCCGGCAGAGAATATTACTTCTGAACGCCTGGATTCATGAAGGACAAATTGCATGTTCAAGGGAATGTCGATGGTAAGAAACTCATATTCATGATTGCCAAATGCATTAACCAGCCATGCTTCGCCGGCAGATTCCTCCATTTGTGCTCCTGCCATCAGGGGCATGCGTTCTACCTCAAAATTCTGATAGGCAATCATAAGACCGGAGCTGATCCCCATTCTCGACCACAAACGCCATTCCGAAACCAGCCCACCTGTAAACCCCATACCACGCGAAAGCTGCTCTCCGGCATAGGTTAGCATGGAGCCTGCTGCCAGGCCCAGACCGGGTATGCCCTTTCTTTTTGTTGAAGCCGGCGCAAAATCCAGAAGGTCTAATCCGGTTTCAATATTCGCCATCTGAGTGGAATTATCGCCAATCATTCGATCCACTGTCAGGATATGACTTCCGGACTGGATGGCAACAGGGTCATCGGTGAGAAGGGAATTTGATATCATAGATGGAAGAACAGCCTGGCGGGCCTCAGGCTGAGATACAATATCCTGAGATTTAATAGTGGATACATCATCCCCGGCTGGGACTGATGCCTTTGAAGAGGCTATCAGAGATTCCGGACTGGTCTGTACGTTCTGAGTGGCCGAAATGTTCCTTGATGGCTCCGGAAAGGGATAGGCTTCTGATGGAATGGCAAAGGGGTTCACGATGGTAAGCATTTCCTGAGTCCTTGGGAGCAGGGTGTCGTAAGCCACAACCGACACCACAACCAGAAGCAGTATGGCTGCGGCCCTCCCAAGCAGCGGAAGCATCAGCAACAGCCTGCGCCTTCTCACATGCCCCAGGCGCTCTTGCATATTGCTCCAGGCCACAGGGTCAACAGATTCCGCATACCTGTCAAAGGCATCACGAACCCTGTCTGCAAATATGTCATCAAACTGCTGCATGTCGATCTTCACGGTTTGTTTCCAGGTATAGGGCCCCTCGGATGCCCAGATGAGCGGCGATGCGGGAGGCCTCGATGTTGAGGAGA
>CAZFOI010000128.1:0-5542 GCA_964520605.1 uncultured Bacteroidales bacterium | reverse complement strand
ACCCATTGATCACCGGGGTAACTAAGGTTGCCGGTGTTCCCGGGATGGGAGCAAACCTGTTGGCGGTTAAGATTCAATCAGGCGATGACATGGTAGACGGAACCATTTCTTCGAACTACATAGACGATATGTTTCTTGGTGTACTGGAGATTGATCTCATATCCGGCAGAGGCTTTGCCAGAGAAAACAGGTCGGATGCCAATGCATCCATCCTGATCAATGAAGCCGCCGTGCGTCATTTTGGATGGCACGACGATCCAATTGGGAAGATCATTCAATGGCAGTTCAATCAGGATGGCATTCCACAAACCACACTCAGGGTTGTTGGTGTTGTCAGGGATTTCCATTATTTGTCTCAGAATAATCCGATTGACCCTTTAATGCTCTTAATTCCCGAAGAGGAAACATCTTACTACTCTATTATTGTTCAGCACCTTCCGGGATCCGAAACTGAAGTAAGGGAATTTCTGGAAGGCATTTCACGCAGCTATGAGCCATCACGGCTTCCGATGATTCGCCCCTTAAGTCATGGGTTCGAAAACCAGTTTTCTGCCGAAGAAAGACTGGGCAAGATTTTCCGCATTTTTGCATCTATTTGTATCATTATTGCATTTATGGGCCTGTTCGGTTTGTCGTCCTATGTAACAGAACAGCGAAAAAAAGAAACAGGTATCCGTAAAGTACTCGGATCCTCTGGCGCTGCCATTCTCTGGATGTTTTACCGCGAGTTTTCCATGCTGATCATGATTGCCGTTGTGATTGCCGCTCCTGTTGCCTGGCTGTTGCTAAGCAGGTGGCTGGAGGATTTTACCTATCAGATTACCATGAGCATTGTTCCGGTTATGTTATCAGGCCTGTATTCTCTGGCTATTGCCGCCCTGACCGTGAGCTATCACACATTGCGGGCAGCCAGGCTAAATCCTGCAGACGCACTCCGATCTGAATAACACAGGCAAGACCTGCTTTTGGCCGGGGTATTTTTGTAAGTTTGTATACTTCAAAAAAACCGGTTTTCATGCTGCCTTTTCGCGGAATTCAGATTAAGGTCCCCGTATTGCGGCAGATGTTTCGTGCGCTGAAATACCGCAACTACAAGTATTATTTTTTTGGGCAGAGCATCTCGCTGATTGGCACCTGGGTTCAGAATATTGCCATGGGCTGGCTGGTTTACAGGCTAACGGGATCTGCGTTGATGCTGGGCAGCGTGGTCTTTGCCATGCAGTTGCCTTCTTTGTTTATTACTCCCTTTGCAGGCGTGCTTGCAGACAGATGGAATCGCAGGAAAACCATCATGGTGTCTCAGACCCTGGCCATGTGTGTTGCGTTCCTGCTTGCCTATCTTGTGCTATCCGATAACATAACGGTTGGATGGATCATCCCCCTTGCAGTAGCAAATGGAATCATTCTGGCATTCGACACCCCCTTCAGACAGGCATTCGTACCCGACATTGTAACCGGAAAAGAAGACCTGGGGAACGCCATTGCACTGAATTCCTCCCTATACAACCTTGCGAGGTTCATCGGTCCGCCCATTGGGGGAGTGCTGATTGCACTGGTTGGAGAAGGCTGGTGTTTCTTTATTAACGGAGTGAGTTTTTCAACCACCATCCTGGCCCTTGCTTCCATACGCATCACAAGCGGAAAGCAGTCAAGGAGGTTTGGATCCATTCTGGCGCAGCTCGGGGAAGGTTTGACCTATGCATGGAGATTCCGCACCCTGAGATACCTGATCCTGCTGATATCGCTCAGCAGTTTTTTTGGTCTTCCCTTTCAGGCACTCATGCCGCTGTTTGCAGCGGAAATCCTCGGCGGGGATGCACAAATGCTGGGATTGCTTACCGGCTCCCTTGGTGCGGGAGCCCTTAGTGGCGCCCTGTTTCTTGCCTCAAGGACCAATCTGCTGAAAATCCCCAGGCTTACTTTTTTTGCCGCCCTGACCTTTTCCCTTGGTCTTGCGGTGTTTGCCCTTTCCGCATCCATTTACCTTTCCATAGCCGCCCTGGTTTTTACCGGATTTGGCATGATTGTTCAGTTCAATGCCACCAATACCCTGCTGCAAAGCATTGCCGATGAAGACAAACGCGGGAGGATTGTATCCCTGTACAGCCTGACATTTATGGGCATTACCCCTTTGGGCAGCCTGCTTGCCGGAGCCATTGCAGAATACACAGGGGTTCCCCTGGTGATTTTTTGTTTTTCAATGGTATGCCTGGGTTCCACCCTGTTTTTTGGGAAAAAGGTGCGCATGGTGTTCTATAGCCTGGCCAGGAAAAAACTGCCCACAGCCTAATCAGGGAGATGTATTGCCCGGACTACTTCACGCGTCCGTGGTACTTTTTCAGGTAATACTTGCTGAAAGAATGGAATAGGTTTAAATCGTCCTCATTCAATAACATCAAGCGCTCCATGATTCGCCGGTGAATAATGTTCCCGGGTTCCAGCCCTACATCATCCAGGATTTGAAGGGCTTTTCCCCTGACAATCGGAAGGGTGGTTTCCGGTGCATTCTGTCTTACCCTTTGGGCGTGTTGCAGGGTAAGCTGCGAAAGCCGGGCGGCATAAACCATCACTGCCTGTGCCAGGTTAAGGGAAGGGTATTTCCTTAGCATGGGAATGGTAGAAAGTATGTCACATACAGCCATCTGCGCATTGCTCATTCCCGATTCCTCACCGCCAAAAGCAATCCCCACCTTGTCAATTGTATTTCCTTTGGCCAATATCAACTCCGGCAAAGAATCTACCGGATGATAGTCCTCGCGTACGTTCCTCTTCTTTGCAGCAGAGCCTATTAAAAACGGAATGTCTGCCCTGGCTTCCAGCAGGTTGGGAAACACTTTGGCGTTCTCCAGAATCTCTGCTGAGGCATGGGCCGTAGCCATGGCCCTTTCTCCCATATGATCGCACAAGGGATTTACAAGCCTGAGCTCATGTATGCCCATGGTTTTAATGGCGCGGGCTGCAGCCCCTATGTTTTCCTGGCGGGCAGCATCGCTCAGGATAAAAATGATTTTTACTGACATAAAGGCAAAGATACAAGGAATCCGAAAAAACCCCTTGCAACTGCCATAGTTAAAACCACAAACAAATGGTGGTAAATTTGCCGGGCTCAGAGTCAAGTTCGATGCTGCCCTGGTGCAAATGCATAATTTGCCTGCTGATGCTCAGGCCAATGCCCGATCCATCTTTGCGGGTTGTATAGAAAGGCACGAATACAAGGGCCCGGTTCTCTTCGGGAATTCCTATTCCATTATCGGTGACCCTAATAAAAGAACCTCTGTCCTCCCGGCCCCAAAGTATATGCAATTCCGGGTTATCTGCCCCCGCCAGGGCGTTTGCAGCATTTGAAACAAGGTTGTGTATCACCTGGGATATCTGCCGTTCATCAAACTGTATCCTGAGATCCGGGCTGTTGGTTTCTGTCTTTATCCTGATGCCTTTCTCCTGTAGTCCGGGAGTAAGCAAAACCAGTTGATCACGAATAAACTCTGACACAACAACCTCCCTGAGCTGAGGAGGCGGAAGCAAGGTAAAACTCCTGAACCTTTCAACAAAATCCAACATTGCCTCCCCGCGTTCACCAATCAGGCGAATGGAATGCCCAAGCCGGGACAGGACTTCTGGGTCATCGCCTGCATCCCCTTGGTTTTTCAGCAAAGCCAGGTTCTTCTCCAGGCTGTTGGACAGGGTAATCATTGGGGTAAGCGCATTCATCATCTCGTGCGTCAGAACCCTGATGAGTTTTTGCCAGGATTCACTTTCCCCCTGCTCAAGTTCGTCCCTTACAGGGTAAAGACCTATCAGGATAAGCTCCTCTGACCCCAGCCGGATTCTTTTTTGCCTCGCTGAAACCGGCATATTGCCCTTTTTCCCAAGCATAAGCAAGCTTGCTCTCCCATCCGGGGCATTGGCAAAATGCCCTGAGAAGCCATGGTGTACCCTGTCAATTGCTTCCATTTTTCCCGGATCATCGATTCCGAGTATTTGCACAGCGGCCCTGTTATACCATTCAATCTTTCCATTGGCAAGCACGGTCATTACTCCGGCATTCATCTGATCGAGGATAATATGAAAAAAGCGGGCTTGTTTTTCCCTTTCGGCCTTCTGCTCAAGCATGCGGTCATTTATAGACTGAAGTGCGGTGCTCAGGCCCGACAGGCCCATAAGCTGCCTTTGGGAATAGTTGCCTGAAAGCGCGTCGGGATGGCCCTGCAGGCGAAGAAACTGTGACAGTGCGTAATTGCTTTGATTCAGCAGCCGCAGCATCAACCAAAATTGAAGTGCGATGGAAATTCCCACCAACACCAAACTAAACAGCCTGTCAGGGAAAAATGCCAGCCAGACAAATACAAACATGCTTGCCCCCAATAGCAGCAGGCGAAATAACAGAATGAAAAAAACCCTTTTATAAAGCATACTTCTTCATTTTGGCATACAAGGTGGCACGTGTAACGCCCAAATCAGCGGCGGCTCTGGAAAGATTCCCATTGTGTGCCATGATTGCCCCGCGGATGGTTTCCTTTTCGATTTGCTCAAGATTGAATGGTCTGGCCGTCTCCTGCCCTTTCCCCTGTGAAAAAACAAGGTCGCCCGGCCGTATCCAGCTTCCCTCCGTCATGATTACCGCCTTTTCGATGGTGTGTTTCAGCTCCCTGATGTTCCCCGGCCATGGATGCATTTTCAGTTTCTGCATGGCTTTTACGGAGAAATCCAGATTGGGCTTTTTGTATTTGGCGCGAAACCTTTCAAGAAAAAAATGACTCAGACCCGGAATGTCTTCCTGTCTTTTGCATAAAGACGGAAGGTGGATGTTAATGGTATTGATTCGGTAATACAAATCAGCCCGAAAGCTTTTCTCTTCAATCATCTTTTCTAGCAAGGCATTGGTTGCACAAACCAGCCTGATGTCGGCGGCTATCGCCCTGTTCGATCCGATGCGCTGCACCTTTCTTGATTCCAAAACCGTAAGCAATCTTGCCTGTGAAGCCAAAGAAATGTTTCCCACCTCATCAAGAAAAAGGGTGCCCCCGGCGGCCATTTCAAAACGTCCGGGTTTGTCCTGAACGGCGCCGGTAAAGCTTCCTTTTGAATAACCAAACAGTTCACTTTCAACCAAAGTATCTGGTATGGCACCCAGGTCAACCGGCAGGAACACCTCTTGTTTTCTCAGAGACAGGGCATGGATTTTCCGGGCTATTACCTCCTTGCCCGTGCCATGCGCTCCGGTAATCAGGATGTTGGCCTCCGTAGGGGCAATCTTGTCTCCGGCTTCCAAAATCCTTTGCATGGAAGGGGACTGAAATTGGTATTCGGCATCCGAACCGGTGGCAGAAAATCCCGGCGATTGCAAAATGGCATGATAGCGAGCCAGCTTGGTTTCTGTTCGCTTAAGCCGAAGGAGGGTGTTTAAATTGCTAAGCAGTTTTTCCGGATTCCACGGTTTTAGAATGAAGTCGGCAGCCCCCGCTTTCATACCCTTTACAGCCAGTTCGAGCTCTCCATATGCAGTCATCAACACAACCACTATCCCGGGATCCTCTTCCTT
>CAZFOI010000127.1:0-5567 GCA_964520605.1 uncultured Bacteroidales bacterium | reverse complement strand
CGGAATATCTGCCAGCCCCTGAGCGATTCCTATGGTAAAGGGATTTAAAATGGCTCCGGCAAATCCCAGATGCGCCCCAACATATACCATGCAAACCCCGATAATGGAATCATACCCCATGGATATGGCAAGCGGAACCAGAATAATGGTAAAGGCAATGGTCTCTTCACTCATTCCGAAGATGGCGCCAAAGATGCTGAACATCAGCATCACCATAACAATAATTATGTTGTCTACTCCCAGCTTCCTGAAGAGTTTTTTGTTTTCCAGCCGGCGGGTAAATCCGACAAAAGAAAATATCCCCACATCAATGGCCCTGCTCTGATTCATTATCCAGAATGCCCCTCCGATCATTAGGATAAACACTATAATGCCTGACTGTTTAACAAAACCTTTGTATAATGCAGAGAACACCTGCCATGTCTGGCGGCCCGGTTCTTTGTCAGAGCGATACTCCTGGGGAAGCTCATCATAATAATAAAACACCAGTTCGGTTTTTTCCCGACCATTATCAAGGGAGGTCTTTTTTACATATTTTCCAGGTGGAAGTATCCAGGTAAGTATGGCTGCAATCAGAATGATGCCCGAGACGATTACATATGTGTGGGGAACCTTTTTAAACATAGGAAGTTCTTTATGGTTTTAATTGATGGCAAACCTGTCTCCCGGAAGATAAACGTCCAAATTAAGTTTTTCTGCCCCGAGCTTGTATTCAAAGTCTTTTCTTGACCTGCCCGGATTGCTGAAAACCAAAACCTGTGAAACACCCACAACCTCAGCAGTATCTCCCCTGACCAGAATGGCCGTACTTTCATCAATACCAATGCCCAGAAGATCAGGAAATTCTATTACTCCGCTTATCAGTCGATTGTGTCTGCTGCGCCAGACGAAATGCTGGTCAATCAGGGCCGTTTGGATCAGTCCCAGACCAGGCAGGGTTTCGATGTTTTCTGACTCAATGGTTCGGAAAGTTGCATTATAATCGGGGTTGCGCAGTTCATTTCCGGTTATCATTTTTTCGCTCATAACGGCTGCACCGGCACTCGTTCCGGCTATCATGGCCCCATTTTTATAAGCCTTGAAAATAGCATCCCTGATGGGGCCGTCTCCAACAATTTCCATGAATCTCGACTGGTTTCCCCCACTGATATAAATCAGGGATGCACGCTCCAGTGAATCAAGCCAATGAGAGGGTGGGGTCTCCCCGGGCAGGAAATTGAAACCAAACACCCGCGTAACACCCTGTAAGCGAAACTGTTCTCCAGACCAGATGATGGCCGAATCAGGCTCTGCACTGGACATTGGGAGAATCACAATATAGCCGGAGGTGTCGGTTCCGCTTTCGCTGATCATGCGTTTTACCATGCTTTCAGGCCTGCTTCCGCCTCCAATGATGAACAGAGACCCTTCATTTAAGACAGGGGTTCCCATTTTTTGAACTGATGGCTGACAGGCGGCCAATGCTCCCAATAGGAGGATTAGCAGGATGTGTTTTACAGAATTCATTTGTTTTGTTTTTTTACTTCGATTTGATCAAGGAACATTCTGTCATTATCAGATACTTTATAGTGCCTTACGGCGATAAATACGCTTTTCCCCTGCCAGGCCGAGATGTCTGCCTGCCTTGGAAGCGGGGTCAGTCGGGGTGTGTCAGAAGTAAAAGTTTCTTCGTAAAGCAATTCAAAGTCGGCCGGGTCTTTGCCTTTGTCTGAAATATACACCCCGTAGTGTTCCCGGCGATAAGCAGGAGTGTTGGCCATTACTCCCACCCGTAAGTTTAGAATAATTTTTTCATTTCCGGAAATGGTTCCAAGTTCCAGCTGTGGCGTAATGATCCAGTTATCAGGAGTCAGTGCACCTGCATCGGGATCCCATGACTGGCTTCTCAGGTGGCCAACGCCGTTCAGGCTACCCCAATACCAGCCAAAACCGTCCCCATCAAGATCAATGGCCGTCATCATTTCAGGTATGTCTTCGGTGGCTGTAAAATCCTCCAGATAAGGAATAGGCAGGGCACCGGTAGCCAGGGTAATGTTTGCGGTTCGCTCGAGCCGGTTGTAGTACAATGATTTTTCCGGCGTTACGGTAAGCTTTACCAGGTATTGCCCGGAGCTTACATACTCTACATATGGGTCTTTCTCATTGGAAGTGTGTCCGTCGCCAAAGTCCCATTGAAAGGAAGTAGCCAGTATGGAGGTGTTGGCAAACTGTATCCCAAATCCCCTTATGGCATTTCCCTCAAAAAGGGTGTCGATTTGCCAGGTAAAACCTGCCTGGGTACTGGCTTCTGGAACAGGGAATCCTTCTTCCCGGCAAGAGAAAAATCCGGCAAACAGCAAAGCAGCCAGAACAACCCGTATGCCTATTTGAATATTTATGTTTCTCATTGTCAATGATTGTTAAGTGAAAAACAGGGTATTTAGTACCCAGGGTTCTGATACATCCCCTGGTGCTCATTGGCTAACAATTCCGATAGGGGGATGGGAAAAAGCAGCTGGTTCGGAGAAATCAGCTGTGGCAGCAATGTCATGGCCCGCCCGGTTCTTGTCAGATCGAACCAGCGATGGCCTTCAAAAGCAAATTCTTTTTGTCTCTGTGATTCAATTTCAAGCAGCAGTGCAGTATGATTGGATGTTGTAACCGGCAGCAAACCTGCTCTTTGACGGATGGCATTGATGTCGGATCTGATGCCTGCAGGATCAAGCTGCAAAAGGGTTGCGGCTTCGGCCCTGATCAGATACATTTCTGCCAGCCTTAAAAGATATGGGTTATCGGTTCCTGTTTCTATGTCATTGTATTTGGCAACATAAGGGTTGGTCCCGGCCATTCTGACGGCAACATTCTTCCTTAGGTCGCCCGGAGCAAATGATTCCAGCAAAGACTGGGAAGGAGCAAACTCATAGCGTCCGCTTAGGGTTGTATGGAAAAAATATTCAGCCAGTCTATTTCGATCCTGTTCGTTAAAGTCCAGTTCAAAAATGGACTCCCTGCTTGTGGCGCCCGAGAACAATATGGAAAAGTCTGTTTCAAGCTCAATTCCGGGGTGGCTTATTACCTCTCCGGCCAGTGTGATGGCTTCAGTAAGCGCTGCTGCATTGCCCGTCAGATAATAAACGTGAAGGGCAACCCTTGCCATCAGGGCCTGCGCTGCAGGCTTTCCTGCCCGGCCTCTGACCAGGGTCTGAGGTAAGTGATCGATGGCAAAGCCCAGGTCGGATACGATCTGTGTTAACACTTCGTTTTCTGAATTTCGGGGAACATTCAGATCTGCCTCACTTCCTCTGGCAGGAGCAATCCGGATAGGGACAGGGCCAAATAACCGGAAAAGGTCATAATGATGCAGAGCCCTGAGAAAATACAATTCTGCAAGGGCCTGGTTTTTCCTGTCCTGACTCATGTCCTCTATTAAGGGAATGCGATCCGCCACATTGTTGATTCTGTTCAGTCCCGCATAGATGCCGGCCCATATTCCCTCCACGATGGTATTGTCGGCCAGGATGTTGTTGTTTCCAATCTGATCGTATCCGGCTGTTGTTCCCGACCATATCAGATTGTCTGAGGCAAGGTCTCCCACAACGAGGAAATTCCGGCCATAATAACCGGCTCCCTGCATGGCATCATAACAACCCAATATGCCGCGCTCAACTCCCCGCGCATCATTGATGGCCTGATCTGCAGGCATGGAGTGGGAGGGGTCTACATTCAACACTTCACAGGACGAAAACAGCCATCCGGTGAGCAGAAATATTATTATAAGCGTCTTGTTCATATGCTAGTGTTTTTTAAAGTCCTAACTGAATACCAACTGAAACAGTCCTTGATTGCGGATAGGTAAAGAAATCCGTGCCCAGCCTCAGATTATCGGCTCCGGCATAGTTAACTTCGGGATCCATGCCGCTATAGCGGGTAAAGGTTAAAATGTTCTGCCCCGTAAGATACACCCTGGCACTTCTCAACTTCATTTTTTCCAGCAAGCGGTTTTCGATGGAATATGAAAGGCTGAGGTTTTTTAGCCTTAGATAAGAGCCGTCTTCCACAAAGCGCGATGAGATGCGGTTGTTGTTGTTGGGGTCAGACTCGGTGGCTCTTGGAATGGAGCTGATATCCCCGGGCTGCCTCCAACGGGTAGTGACTGCAGACACCTGGTTGTCAGAGCCCTTGAGGGATTCGGTGTACATGCGACTTCCATTGAATATGTCATTGCCATAGGAAAACTGAAAAAACACCTGCAGCTCAAACTGCTTGTATACCAAGTTGTTTCCCATTCCTCCGGTAAGCAGGGGGTTCGGATCCCCGATCTTTACCCTGTCATCGGCATTGATTATGCCATCTCCATTCACATCATCAAATACGATATCTCCTGTTGACGGATCTACTCCGAGGCTGCGGAATCCATAGAATATTCCCATGGGTTCTCCCACCCTTACGCTGTTGCTTCCCCTTCCCAGGTTGTCAAGGGGCTGGTCTTTATAAAGGGAGAGTACTTTGTTCCGGTTTCTGCTCAGATTAAGTCGCGAGGACCATTCAAACCAAGCGGTCTTTATGTTCTGAGAAGCTACAGATAGCTCAAGCCCCTTGTTTTCCAGTTCTCCTATATTGGAGGTTATGCTGTAGTAGCCCGATGTCATGGATACGGGTCTGTTAAACAGCAGATCACGGGTTTGATTGTTGTAGTAATCAAGGGAGATATCCAGCCTGTCGTTGAAAAGACTCAAGTCCATCCCTGCATTGAACTGTCGGGTGGTTTCCCACTTCAGATCGGGATTTGGAAGCTGGGAGGGTGCGATGCCTGCCTGACCCAGATAATTGGCACCACCTCTGTAAAGATTCAAATAGGCAAAATCCGGGATGCCATCGTTTCCTGTAAGCCCGATACTGGTCCTGATTCTCAATTCATTTATCGGGGTGTCAAGGTTTCGGAAAAAGGATTCCTCGGAAACCCTCCAGGCAAGAGAAACAGCCGGGAACAATCCATAGCGATTGTTTTCTCCAAATTTTGAGGATCCATCCAATCGGCCACTAACCGACAGGATGTAGCGGTAATTGTAGTTATATTTTGCCTGGCCAAAATAGGAGTTAATGCCCCGGTTTACGGCACGGGCATAGGCATCGGTAATGGTTGCTGCCTCACTGATATACTGAAAATATGGTCCGGGAAAATCGACCCCGCGCGAGAATTGGTTTCTTCTTTGAAAGATTTCAAAAGAATATCCAGCCAATGCTTCAAGGTGGTGCAGGCTTCCAAACGAGTTCATGTATCGGATCAGGTTATTGGATACGATATTGAGCACATTGCTTTGTGCCTCAATACCAATGCCGTTGGAGCGGGCTCCCTGCCTTGTTGTAGGAGGATCATAGCTGTGTTCTCTTAAACTCAGGAAATCGAATCCCCATTTGGTGCTCAGTGTGATCTTGTCTCCGATTCGATAATCCAGGAAAGCATTCCCCAGCGTACGATAGGAATGTGCTTCATTGATGGCTTCCAGACCAATGGCAACCGGATTGGCGTAGGGTCCGTCTTCATTATAGCTGCCATCGGGGTTAAACACAGGAAAAATCGGAGGCAT
>CAZFOI010000126.1:0-5571 GCA_964520605.1 uncultured Bacteroidales bacterium | reverse complement strand
CTCGAACCCGCGACCCCGACCTTGGCAAGGTCGTGCTCTACCAACTGAGCTATTTCCGCGTTAGTAGCATTTTGCGGTTGCAAATATAAGGATTTTTTTATTCGCCTGAAAAATTTTTTGAAGCCATATATTTTTTCTGGTTTGAAGCGGTTTTCCCCTGATTCTTAATTGTCGTTAAAAAGGGTTCTGATATTGTTTTATTGTTTAAATTTGTGCCCCTAAGTAAAAGAACTATTAAAAAAACCTTTAGCACTATCGCAATGAAAAAGCGCTTTTCTCTCATCCTGATGGCCATTATGCTGATGGGATCCATCGCTGTTCAAGGACAGCAAACCACCAAATTTGGCCATATTGATACCAATGAATTGTTGCGGATGATGCCAGGCCGGGAAGCCGCCACCCAGGAAATGGAAAGATATACCCGTGAGCTTGAAGCACAATATGTAGCCATGCAGACCGAGTTTCAGAACAAATATCAGGAATACCTTGAAAAACAGGCCACATTTTCTGACCTGATCCGGCAGGCGCGCGAGCGGGAATTGCAAAACCTGCAAGAGCGAATTGTTGATTTTCAGGAAGTTGCCCAGCAAGACCTGATGGATAAGGAAAGAAGCCTTCTGAGCCCCATCATTGAGCAGGCCCGTACAGCCATTACCGAGGTTGCCAAAGAACATGGGTTTACCTATGTGTTTGACACTAGTACCGGCACGCTGCTTTTCTGGGAAGCAGGGGAAAACATCATGCCCATGGTTCGCAAGAAACTGGGAATCTAAACTGCCCTTAATGCATTTTGAGGCTGGCCCAAAAAGGCCGGCCTTTTTTTTTATTCTTCTCCTGATGTATACCAGCGGGAGTACCGGATATAATTGTTGGAAATCCTGTCGAGCAGTTCCCGGGTGTGTTGCTGGTTCACTGCACGAATCCATTTTGCCGGAATCCCGGCATATACGCTGCCCGGCGGAACCACAATGTTTTCGAGCACTACGGCTCCTGCAGCGATTATGGAGTTTTCTCCGATTACGGCATTGTCCATAACCACGGCATTCATGCCAATCAGCACATTATCCATGATGGTACACCCATGCACTATGGCTTTGTGAGCAATGGATACATTATTCCCGATGGTGGTTGGGGCGGTTTCAAAGGTGCAATGAATCACAGCCCCATCCTGAATATTCACCCTGTTTCCGATTCGAATATAGTGTACATCCCCACGAACCACTGCATTGAACCACACAGAGCAATGATCGCCCATGATTACATCCCCAATGACCGTGGCAGTCTCGGCAAGGTAGCAATCTTTACCAAACACTGGTGTTTTCCCGCGTATGGTTTTAATCAGTGCCATGGCTTAAGTTTATAGGTTTAACAGCAATTCTTCGGGTGAGCCTCCATGGAACAGCATTTTTACCGGGTTTTCAATCATCTCCTTCACTTTAACCAGGAAACCGACAGATTCTCTTCCATCAACGATTCGATGATCGTATGAGAGTGCCACATACATCATGGGCCTGATTTCCACTTTGCCATCTATGGCTACCGGGCGTTCAAGAATGTTGTGCATCCCAAGAATGGCGCTTTGGGGTGGGTTGATGATTGGTGTAGAGAGCATTGATCCAAATATGCCTCCGTTGGTAATGGAAATGGTCCCTCCCTGTAGTTCTTCTATGCTGATTTTTCCATCCCGGGCTTTTTGTGCCAGGGTGTTGATGGCTTCTTCAAGCTGCACCATGTTCATGGATTCGGCATTTCTTACAACAGGGACCATCAGGCCTTTTGGAGTGCTTACCGCCACCCCGATATCAGCGTAAGCCGGAATTACAATCTGGTCTCCGTCTATGGTACCGTTTACCTGTGGAAAATAAGGGATGCTTCTGGCAACTGCCATGGCAAAGAATGACATGAATCCCAGTTTGAATCCGTGTTTTTTTACAAATGCATCCTGATAGACTTTGCGGATGCGGATGATACCAGACATGTCTACCTCATTGAAGGTAGTGAGCATGGCGGTTTCGTTTTTTACGGCAACAAGGCGTTCGGCAATTTTTTTTCTCAGCATCGACATTTTAACCCTTTCTTCGTCGCGATTGCCGCCCCATGATGCTTTGCCTACTGTATTTAAGTCTGGTTTCGCCTCCGTCTGCTTGTTTTTTTCTGAATAGGCCTGTGAAATCGCCAGCATAACATCTTTTTTGGTTATGCGCCTCCCTTCTCCTGATTCCACAATGCCATTCGGATCTATGCCCAGTTCTTCCAGCGTCCGGTTTGCCTGGGGGGAAAATACCATCCCGCCCTTGGAAGATTCTTCCATCTTTGGACTGTCGGGAACTGCTTCCTGGTGTTCGGTTTTTTCAACAGGAATTGATTCAGACTTATGGTCAGATGCTTCATTGGAGTCTGAATCTGTTGTCATTCTCCGGGTTTGCTGAGCTGCAGCAGAAGTGTCAATGGTTCCGATGACTGATTTGGGCTCTACTATAGACCCTTCCTCAACCAGAATTTTGATGGTTCCTGAATCGGCAGCATTGATGGTAAGGCTGGCCTTATCGGAATCGATTTCAGCAATTTCCTGGTTTTTGTCTATATAATCTCCATCCTTTACCAGCCATCTGGCAAGCTCTACCTGCGTAATGGATTCTCCTGCTTCCGGGACCCTGATGTCAATAATCATAGCTGTAGTTATAATGATTCAACCATTTTGCTGATACATAACTGCCTGCATTCGCGACAGACATTATCGCACTGACATTCCTCAAATGCCTTCTCAACGATTTTGTTTTGCTGAATCTGGTGAAATTTGCTTGATCCGCTAGCCGGGCTTCCGCTTGGAGGCCGTGCAATCACACTCATGGCGGGATCCTTCAAATTGGCTTCGATAAAAGGCCATGCGCCCATGTTCTGAGGCTCTTCCTGTACCCACACCCACCGGTGTGCAGATGAATACAATTCTTTTTGCTCCAAAATCTGATGATAGGGCAGGGGATATATTTGCTCGAGCCTGAGAATGGCTGTATTTTGAAAGCCTTTTTTCTCGCGCTCTTCCAACAATTCATAATAAATTTTTCCGCTGCACAACAATACCCTTTCGATCGTATCAGGATTGGCAGTATCATCAGGAATCAGTTCCCTGAATTTTCCATCCGTTAGCTCTGTAAGAGAAGAAACACAGCGCGGATGTCTGAGCAGGCTTTTGGGTGTGAAAACCACCAGGGGTTTGCGGAAGGGTCTTTTAATCTGTCTGCGGAATAAATGAAAATAGTTTGCAGGGGTGGTGCAATTGGCTATTATCATGTTGTTTTCCGCACAAAGGCTGAGGAATCTTTCCATTCTGGCGCTTGAATGTTCCGGCCCCTGGCCTTCAAAGCCATGGGGCAACAACATGACGATTCCGTTCATGACCTTCCATTTTTCTTCAGCGCTGGAAATAAACTGGTCAATGATTATCTGAGCACCGTTGGCGAAATCGCCAAACTGGGCTTCCCAGATAACCAGTGAGCCCGGACTGGCCATGGCATAACCGTATTCAAAGCCCAAAACGGCATACTCTGATAGCAGGGAGTTAAATATTCTGAAGGGGGCCTGCCCGTCTCCCAGGTTTCTCAGCGGAACGTACTCCTCTTCTGAATCCTGCATGGTCAGTACGGCATGGCGGTGGCTGAATGTGCCGCGCTTTACATCCTGCCCTGTAAACCTGATGGGGGTTCCTTCCGAAAGAAGGCTTGCGTATGCCAGCAGCTCCCCCATGGCCCAGTCGATATGCCGGGATTCGGTAATCATCTGCTTGCGCTCCTGCATCATTTTAACCGTCTTGCGGAAAAAATCTTTTCCAGGCGGAAGGTCTGTGATCTGTTTTCCTATTGTTTCCAGATAATCTTCCCGGATGGCCGTGTCAACATGGGTTTCCATGTCCTCTGAACGCGCCTTTATGAACCCTTCCCAAGTCTTGCTCAGGAATGGATCGATGTCTCCCTTTTCAATTTTTTCTGCCAGTATAAGCTCCTCTTCCAGTTTGGCTTCCAGCCCGGTTTGCATGCTTTGGGCTTCAGATGCAAGATCAGGGTGCTTCCCAATGAGCTTGTTTATGTAAATGGTAGCAGGATCGGGATGTTTTTCAATGATTTTGTAAAGTATCGGCTGGGTAAAGCGGGGCTCGTCGCTTTCGTTGTGACCGTATTTCCTGTACGACAACAGGTCTATGAATACATCACGGTTAAATCGCTGCCTGAACTCCATGGCAAGTTCAATGGTATACACCACAGCCTCCACATCGTCCCCGTTTACATGAAATATCGGGGATTGAATGGTTTTGGCAACATCGGTGCAGTAGGTGCTTGAACGGGCATCCAGATAATTGGTGGTAAATCCAAGCTGGTTGTTGATTACCAGATGTATGGTTCCTCCTGTCTTGTAAGCGTCAAGCATGGACATCTGAAGTATCTCATATACTACACCCTGCCCGGCAATGGAAGCATCTCCGTGAATCAGGATGGGAGCCACTTTGGTGTAATCTCCATCATATCCCTGGTCAATTTTGGCGCGGGCAATTCCCAGTACAACCGGGTCAACGGCTTCGAGATGGCTTGGATTTGGAGCGATGCTTAATTTCACAATATTTCCGGATGCTGTTTTGGCATCATAGGAACATCCAAGGTGATATTTCACATCACCCAGCAGGGTTTCTTCAGCATATTCTTTGCCTTCAAATTCACTGAAAATTTTATGGTAGGGTTTTCTAAGAATGTTGGCCAGAACATTCAGTCTCCCACGATGGGCCATGCCAATAACATATTCACTGATGCCAAGGCCGGCGCCCTTTTCTATAACGGCATCCAGTGCCGGGATCAGGGTTTCGCATCCTTCCAGGGAGAACCTTTTCTGACCGGGGAAACGTCGTCTTACGAAGTGTTCAAAACCAACCGCTTCGGTTAGTTTTTTCAGAATCTGCCTTTTTCGGTCTTCGTTATATACGACGGTGTTCCGGGTGCTTTCCATCCGGCTTTTAAGCCATTCGACGATCTCCGGGCTGCGAATATACATATATTCAACCCCAATGCTCTGGCAATATGTCTGACGCAGGTGGTCAATTATGTCCGACAGCTTTGCTTTTCCGATCCCTATTTCATTTCCTGCCTGAAAGTGGGCATTCAGGTCTTCATCTCCAAATCCGAAATTCTGATGGTCGAGTGTGGGCTGGTATTTTCTTCGGGTTCTGACGGGGTTGGTTTTTGTAAACAAATGCCCCCTTTCCCTATATGCATTGATCAGGTCAATGACATTGAATTCGTTTCTGAACAAACCCCCGTTCTGCTCATCCAGACCGGCCTTATCCGGGTATCTGGTACGGGCAAACTCAAAACCCTCAAAAAACAGTTTCCATTGCGGCTCTGCAGCATCAGGGTTTTGAAGGTATTGCTGGTACAATGCTTCAATGGTATCCGCTCCCGCATTCCCCAAATATGAAAATTTATCCATATGTACAGTTTTAACAAGGTGTCTGTACATACAAAGTTACTAATAAAAAATCTTGGTCGGAAGCAATTTAATCTGCAGGAAGTTTGTATCGCCATTCAA
>CAZFOI010000125.1:0-5575 GCA_964520605.1 uncultured Bacteroidales bacterium | reverse complement strand
ACCATCGCTGAATATTACAGGGCAATGGGACACAAAATCCTACTGCTTGCCGATTCAACTTCCCGATGGGCACAGGCTCTGAGGGAGATGTCAAACAGGATGGAAGAATTGCCCGGGCCTGATGGATTCCCAATGGATCTTCCGGCCATTATTTCCAACTTTTATTCCAGGGCCGGTTTCGTGTATCTTCCCAATGGGGAAAGTGGTTCAATTACATTTATTGGCACCGTTTCCCCCGCCGGTGGTAACCTTAAAGAACCGGTTACTGAATCAACAAAGAAAGCCGCGCGCTGTTTCTATGCACTGTCGCAGCAGCGGGCAGATTCAAAAAGATACCCGGCCATTGACCCCATTGACAGCTACTCCAAATACCTTGAATATCCGGAAATTGCCGAATACCTGAATGAAAAGGTAGCACCCAACTGGACAAGCAATGTTTTCGAAGCCAAGGACATCCTCCTCCGGGGCAAGGAAGCCTATGAGCAGATCAATATTTTGGGCGATGATGGGGTTCCCATGGATTACCACCTGAAGTATTGGCGTTCTGAATTGATTGATTTTGCCATTTTGCAGCAGGATGCTTTTGATAAAATTGATGCATCTTCCTCATTAAAAAGACAACACTATATGCTTGAAAAAGTGCTGTCTATTTGCAAAATCGACTTTGATTTCAACTCATTTGAGGAGGTGGCTCCTTATTATAAGCGCGTGATAAACGCCCTGAAACAGATGAATTATTCTGTTTATGAATCTGAGAAGTTTGAGGAAAACCGCAAGGAACTCGAAAAAATCCTTGCAGAGAAAGCCCAGCAAGTAAGTGCATAATTTTATATAGAAAAAGACACCCAAGAATGGAAAAGGAAACCAAAGCATTTCAGCGTATATACACCAAGTTGTTCCAGCTAACCAAAGCCACGGTATCGCTTAAAGCGAGCGGAATTGGCAATGAGGAGCTTGCCATTGTAGACGGACGTCTTGCCCAGGTTGTAAAAATCATGGGAGATGTGGTTACCCTGCAGGTATTTGCCGGTACAGAAGGCATTGCAACGGATGCAGAAGTGATTTTCGCAGGCAAATCTCCCACATTAAAAGTGGGCGATGATCTGGCGGGAAGGTTTTTTAACGCATACGGAGAACCGCTTGACGGAGGCCAGATACTTGGAGAAGAAAGAGAAATCGGAGGTCCCAGTGTTAACCCGGTTCGGCGTAAGCAGCCCTCGGAACTTATCGCAACAGGTATTGCAGGCATCGACCTTAACAACACCCTGGTAACCGGCCAGAAGATTCCTTTCTTTGCAGACCCTGACCAGCCTTTTAATCAGGTAATGGCAATGGTAGCCCTAAGGGCCCAGGCCGATAAGATCATTCTTGGAGGTGTTGGTCTTACCAATGATGATTACCTGTATTTCAAGCAGGTATTTGACAACGCCGGCGCCCTCGACCGCATCGTTGGCTTTATCAATACCACGGAAAACCCACCGGTTGAAAGGCTTTTGATTCCTGATATGGCCCTGGCAGCTGCCGAGTATTTTGCCGTTGATAAAAACGAAAAAGTCCTTGTTCTGCTGACCGACCTTACCCTGTATGCCGATGCCCTGAGTATTGTATCAAACCGCATGGACCAGATTCCTTCCAAGGACTCCATGCCCGGCTCGCTCTATTCTGACCTTGCCAGGTTGTATGAAAAAGCCGTTCAGTTCCCCGATGGAGGATCCATCACCATTATTGCCGTAACCACCCTTTCAGGAGGAGACATTACCCACGCCATCCCTGACAACACAGGATATATCACCGAAGGACAGTTGTTCCTGCGCAAGGATTCCGATGTAGGCAAAGTAATCGTTGATCCCTTCCGCAGTCTTTCGAGGCTAAAACAACTTGTAATTGGCAAGAAGACCCGCGAGGACCATCCTCAGGTAATGAATGCCGCCGTGAGACTCTATGCTGATGCGGCCAATGCCCGCACCAAACTGGAAAACGGCTTCGATCTGACAGACTATGACAAGCGTTCCCTCGATTTCGCAAAGGCCTATTCAGAAAAGCTGCTGGCCATTGATGTAAACATTGAGGTAGATACCATGCTGGAAACAGCCTACGAGTTGTTTAACAGCCATTTCAGTCCTGCCGAGGTTGGTATTCGCCAGGAATTTGTAAACAAATACTGGAAAAAGAACTGATGAGTTATGGCCATCAAGTTTCAATATAACAAAACTGCGCTACAGCAGATAAACAAACAGCTCAAGGTACGTGAGCGGGCTTTGCCTACACTGAAAAACAAGGAAGCAGCCCTGCGCATTGAGGTTAAAAAGGCCAAGGCCGTTGCTGATGAGTTCGATCAGAAGCTACAGGAACGCCTGAATGCCTATCAGCGCGCCATTGAGCTTTGGGGAGAATTCGACAATGAGCTGGTTCGCATAGACGATGTCGAACTCTCTGTGAAAAAGATAGCCGGAGTGAGAACGCCGGTCTTAGACGAAGTAATATTCAGCGTAAAGGAATTCAGCCTCTTTAACAATCCATCATGGTATCTCGATGGCATCGCCATTGTAAAAGAACTGGCCAAAATTGCCATTGAGAGAGAAGTGTTTTTTCAGAAGATGCACCTTTTGGATCATGCCAGAAGAAAAACCACCCAAAAGGTAAACCTTTACGAGAAGGTTCAGATTCCGGGCTTTGAAGATGCCATCAGAAAAATTAAGCGTTACCTGGAAGACGAAGAGAACCTTTCCAAAGCAGCCCAGAAAATTGTAAAAACCCGCATTCAGGAAATGGAGGAAAGCTTATGATCCTGCCAATGACAAAATACTCTTTCCTGGTGTATCACAAGGATTATCAGGATTTTCTGCTCAAGGTACGCGAGGTGGGAGTGTTGCATCTTATCGAAAAGCAGAAAGAAGTGTCAGATGCCATACTTGAACGCTATGATGAAATCAGGCAGGTTGGCTCTGTAATCAAGACCCTGGAAAAAAGGCTTAAAGAGGTACCCTCTCCCGGAAATGCGGCCATTAGCAGAGAAGATGGGAAACTGGCCTATCAGGAGGCCCTTACACTGCTTGAATCCCTGGAAACCAAAACCCAGCAACTTCATCAACTGGAAAAGGAAATGATCCAGGTTGGGCATTGGGGCGATTATTCCACCCAGACCCTTGAAAACTTGCGGCAAAACGGCATTCATTTGAAGTTCTTCACTGTTTCTGCACGGAAGTTCAAACAGGAATGGCTTAAGGAATACCCCATTGCCATATTGTCGCAACACGCCGGATTGATTTACTTCGTGCAGGTTTACAGGAAAGGTGAAGAATCCTTAATCGACGCAGAGGAAATGCGTCCGCCTGAAAAGCCCCTTTCAGAATTGATGCATTACCGGGATGCCCTGAGTGGGGACATCGCCGGCATGAATGCCTCCCTCGACGAATTGGCGAATTACAGACTGGATCATGTGCGTGAGCACCACAAAGCGATTCAGGAAGACATTGATTATCGCAAGGTTCTGGAAAACACCGGAAAAGAAGCCGATGAAAAAGTAATGCTTCTGGAAGGTTGGGTGCCCGAAGAAAAAACCGAAGAGCTGCATTCTTATCTCGAACAGGAAAACATACTTTTTGTAAGCTCCAAACCCGGCAAAGATGAGAAGCCCCCGGTATTACTGAAGAACAAGTCCTTTAGTAAAAAATTTGAATTGCTTGGGGAGCTGTATTCTCTTCCAAAATATGGGGAATTGGATCTTACGCCTTTCTTTGCACCATTTTATGTTTTATTCTTTGGTTTCTGTCTGGGTGATGCCGGATATGGTTTGCTTATGGCAGCATTGGCGATAATTCTTAAGAAAAAGGTTCAGAAGCAACTGCGCATGGTGCTCAGTCTGGTTTTTTACCTGGGGCTCTCAACCATATTTTTTGGAATCATCGGAGGCACCGCCTTTGGCATCCCCCTGTATGAAACCAATCTGCCAGTTTACAGCAGCCTGGCTTCCAATTTTGAAACCCGGGGGACCGACATAAATCAGCTGTTGTTTTATCTGGCTTTGGTCCTGGGGGGCGTACAGATCCTGTTTGGAATGTTTCTGAAAGCCATCAATGAGATCCGTCAGTTTGGCTGGGGTTTTGCAGTGGGAACCATTGGATGGATACTGCTGCTAGTCGGAAGCATTGCTGTATATCTGGCTGGTAATTTTGCCGGTATGCCCGAAAATACCACCAAGGTGCTTCAATATGTCGTATTGGGAGTTAGTGGCATCATGATACTGCCACTGAACAACCTGGCCCGCAACCCCCTGATCAATGTTGGTGCCGGTTTATGGAACACCTATAATATGATTACCGGAATACTCGGGGACCTGCTTTCCTATATCAGGCTATTTGCTTTGGGCATTTCCAGTGCCATTATGGGCTTTGTATTCAACAGTCTTGCAGTGGAAATGAGTGGAAACATCCCGGTATTGAGTGTGCTGATCATGATTGTGATTCTTGTCATCGGGCATGGAATCAACATTTTCATGTCCGGACTTGGAGCCTTTGTGCATCCGCTCCGTCTTACCTTTGTTGAATTTTATAAAAATGCCGGCTTTTCAGGCGGCGGAAAACAATACAATCCGTTCAGAAAAATCAATTAACGTATCAATTTAAACAAGCGAAACATTATGGAACCAATTATTTTAGCGTACATAGGGGTTGGGTTAATGATCGGGCTTGCCGGTATCGGTAGCGCATTTGGCGTATCCATGGGCGGAAATGCCGCAGTGGGAGCTCTGAAGAAAAACGATGAGGCCTTTGGAAACTATCTTATTCTTAGCGCACTTCCCGGCACACAGGGGCTTTATGGATTTATGGGCTACTTTATTCTTTCCGGATACCTGGTACCGGATATTACCTGGACAAACGCAGCTGCCATTTTCGGTGCCGGTCTTGCTCTCGGATTTGTGGGCCTTTTGTCGGCCATACGTCAGGGTCAGGTTTGTGCCAATGGCATTGCCGCTATCGGTTCGGGACACAACGTTTTTGGCAACACCATGATCCTTGCCGTATTCCCTGAGCTTTATGCCATTATCGCTTTTGCAGCCACCTTCCTTATCTCTGGTGCCCTGTAAAGCGCCTTAATAAAGACACCCGGTTTCCTACCCGTGTCCCAAAGTTTTTGGGGCATGGGTTTTTTTATTAAAAATTCTTACTTTTAGCGCGGACTTATGCGGCCAATCTGCATAGCCGAATATTCTGATTCTTTCCGATGTCTAAACAATCTTAATTATGAGCCGTATCATCTCTATTGCCATGGCTGCCTGCCTGGCCTTGTTAAATGCAGGCATGCTGGGCGCATCGAATGATTATCCCGATCACAAACAACTAAGTGATCGACTTCAAAAACTCTCGCGAGCCAACAGCCGGACAACTTCACTGAAAACTCTGGGCAAAACCCATGGGGGTAAAGACATCTGGCTTTTGACAATCGGGTCTGAAGGCTCTGGAATAAAACCCGCCATTGCCATCCTTGGAGGTGTGGAAGGAGATCAGCTGCTGGGCACAGAACTTGCCCTGAGATTTGCCGAAAGCATTCTGTCATCGGATCAGTCGGCATCCAC
>CAZFOI010000124.1:0-5591 GCA_964520605.1 uncultured Bacteroidales bacterium | reverse complement strand
TGAGGATTTCTCTCTTGCCCAGGAAAAGGGATGGTTTCGTAAGGATTTCCGACCAGAGGGCCTGCTAATAATCATGTCTAAAATAAATGAAGTCCTACATGATGAATCGCTTTTGCAGTTATATGGTTCTCCTCAGGAACTCGTAATGGAAATGGCGAGGTTCTTTAGTTATGGGATAGTGGGGGGGAGAAGTCGGGAAAGCCGGGAAAGTCGGTAAAGTCTGTAGAGTCTGTAGAGACTGTAGAGTCGGTAAGGTAGAAAGTAATTATTGAGTTAAGGTTTTTTTTATGGCTTTCAGAGGATATTTGATATGCCTATTGATGGGTTGTTGTTTGCAGGGAATCGCTGGTTCTGATTCATTTTCCCGGCGTTTCTCCGGTCAGGCATCAGGCCATTTTTTATATAATCCGGAATATGCCTATTTCACCGGAATAAGATACCTGCCCCGATTAACGGCAACGGTAGGTATGACTGGAAACAGGACACTGGATGTGGAAGGTTCTGCAAATATCCATGCGAATGCCCGGTGGCAGTCAAATGCTGATCTTCAGGCTGAAGGCCGGATCAAACCATATCGTTTTTGGGTCCGGTACGCAAATGCCCGAACGGAACTCAGAATTGGTCTTCAAAAAATCAACTTTGGGTCTGCGCTCATGCTCAGGCCGTTGATGTGGTTCGATCAGGTTGACCCAAGAGATCCGCTGCAACTTACAGATGGGGTCTGGGCAGCATTGGCCAGGCATTATTTCCCGAATAATTCAAACATATGGTTATGGGCATTGTATGGCAATAAGGATCAGAAAACCTGGGAAATTGGTGCTACCCAAAAGGGAACCCCTGAATTCGGTGGAAGGCTGCAAACTCCTTTAGCAGGCGGGGAAACCGCATTCGCTTTTCATCACAGAATGGCATCATTGCCCGCAGCAAATGCATTATCAACCAATCATGAGCAGGTGTATGTACCGGAAAACCGATTCGGATTGGAAGGCAGATGGGACTTTTTTTGGGCATGTGGTTTGAAGCTGCCTGGATTAAAAAATCCGGTTCTGCCGGTCTGCTGACCAATCAGCACATTTTTTGCCTGGGAGCAGATTACACCATCCCTGCCGGGAATGGATTGCTGATTACGGCAGAACACCTGCTGCTTCATTGGGGAGAAGATGCCTTCAGAATCAGCAATCCATATGGCATTACCGGATTATCTGTTGCCTATCCGATTGGACTTAAAGACCGAATAAGTTCCATTATTTACCGGGATTGGAATAACTCTCAGCAATACCATTTCGTAAGCTGGCAACATCAACTCAACTCCTGGACATTTTATGTAATGGGATTTGCAAATCCCGAAATCATGCAATTACCCCAGCAGAATATAGATAACAAATTGTTTGCCGGGAAAGGACTTCAATTCATGTTGGTATTCAATCATTAAAAGCACATGTCAATCATTCAGATCCGTAATCTGGTCAAGCGTTTTCCCATGGGGAAAGGAGAGTTTACCGCCCTTAAAAACATCAACCTCGAGTTTAAAGAAGGGGAGTTTTCCGGTTTTATTGGCCCAAGCGGGTCGGGTAAAACTACGCTTCTTAATATTATCGGTTCTCTCGATAGTCCTTCCGGGGGAGAGGTTGCAGTTCTCGGCAGGTCGGTTGGGCAACTTAATCAGAAACAGGCCGCATCACTCAGAAAGGAGCGCATGGGTTTCATTTTTCAAAGCTATAACCTGCTTCAGGTGCATACCGTATATGAAAATGTTGAGTTTCCTTTGCTGTTGCTGAGAAAAGCTGCAGCCGAACGAAGAAAGATGGTAATGGACGCCCTGGAATGGGTTGGACTAACAGAAAAAGCAAAATCAAAGCCGCCCCAGCTATCTGGCGGAGAATGTCAGCGGGTGGCTATAGCAAGGGCTATGGTGAAGCGTCCTGTTCTGGTGCTGGCAGACGAACCTACCGCCAACCTGGATGCAGGAAATTCACACCATATACTTAAAACCATGGAGCAGTTAAACAGGGAGTTTAAAACCACTTTCTTGTTTGCCACCCATGACGATAAGGTTATCAGCTACCTGAAAAGAAAGATTTATTTGCTTGATGGACTTGTTGAGAGGGAGGAAATATCATAAATCCCGGAATTTGTCCGTATAAAAACCTACTCCTATGAAACTGGCTATAAAGCTTGCATACAGGAACCTGATCGGGGCCGGACTCAGGACCTGGTTGAATGTGGTGGTGTTGTCGTTCTCTTTTGTAATCATTATCTGGCTGAAAGGAATCATGGTTGGTTGGGATTACCAGTCAAAAACAGACATGACAAATTATGAAATCGGGGGAGGGCAATACTGGCATGAGAATTATGACCCATATGATCCTTTGGCGCTATTTGAAAGCCATGCCAGGGTGCCTGAAGTGTTTATGCCTCTTATAGAGAGTGGAGAAATGACGCCTGTTTTGGCAGTCCAGGGGAGTATTTTCCCCCAGGGACGGATGCAATCTGTAATTGTCAAAGGCATTGACCCATTTCAGCAAATTCTTGCCATTCCAACTTTAAGTCTTGATACGGTTGCAGATGCAATTCCTGCAGTAATCGGCGGCTTAATGGCACAATCCGCCAGATTGGAAAAGGGAGATCGTACCATATTGCGGTGGCGTGACGTAAGGGGTACCTTCGATGCAGCAGAAGTGATGATTGCAGCAGTTTTTCATTCCAATGTGCCCTCGGCTGAGGCCGGACAAATATACATTCCTTTGGAAAGACTTCGTGAGATGACCGGGCTTCATGATGAAGCCACCCTTTTGACATACAAAACGAAAAATGCACATAACATTTTGGTGTCGGGTTGGGTAGAAAAGCCATTTGAGGAGTTGACAAGATCTGTGGATGACATGATTAAAACCAAATCGGTTGGTCAGTCAATCATGTATGGCATTTTGCTTATGCTGGCCATGCTGGCAATCTTCGACACCCAGGTATTGTCTATTTTCAGACGCCAAAAGGAGATAGGGACCTATATTGCCCTTGGTTATACCCGGAAAGAGGTAGTGGGTTTGTTTACGGTGGAAGGAAGTTTTCATGCAGTGCTGGCTGCCATTGTGGGGGCATTATATGGCCTGCCCTTCCTTGCATGGCAAGCCAAAGCAGGGTGGACAATGCCCATAGATACCAGTCAGTTTGGTATGGCCATTGCGCAAACACTTTACCCGATATACAGTATAGGCCTTGTTGTCTCTACCATTCTGATTGTTACCGTCACCACGGCCATTGTATCCTATATCCCATCAAGAAAAATTGCCAAAATGAATCCAACAGAAGCATTAAGGGGGAAATTGCAATGATTCGGTTTCTGATTATTGGCCTTCTTCGGGATAAAAGCCGAAGCCGCCTTCCGGTAATTGTTGTTACTATCGGTGTTTTCCTAACGGTACTTATGCATAGTTATATTACCGGTTTTATGGGAGATTCCATTGAGATGAATGCCCGTTTTTCTCATGGTCATGTGAAGGTAATGAGCCGCTCTTATGCATTGGAAATGGATCAATTGCCTAATGATTTGGCACTTCTGCAAGTGGGGGCTCTGAAACAGGAACTTGAGATTCTTTTTCCTGATGTTCATTGGGCAGCCAGGATTCAATTTGGGGGACTGGTTGATGCTCCTGATTCCCTGGGTGAGACCAGGGCCCAGGGTCCTGTATTGGGTATAGGCCTGGATTTGCTTTCACCGGAAAGCCTGGAGATTCAAAGGCTGAATCTGGATCAATCGGTAGTTAGGGGCCGGCTCCCTGTGGAAAGAGGTGAAGCATTATTAAGTGATGAATTTGCTTCCCGCATCGGAGTAGTGCCCGGAGATGAGGTTACACTTATTGGTTCAGGCATGAATGCATCCATGGTGATGTATAATTTCACGATATCAGGCACCCTGGGATTTGGAGTGGAGATCATGGACAAGGGGACTCTGGTTGCTGACATTCAGGATGTCCGCATGGCCCTTGATATGGAAGATGCAGCAGGCGAAATTCTGGGATTTCTTGCTACCGGGTTTTACGATGATCATAAGACTCGTGAGATGGCAGCAGGTTTTAATAAACTCTATGAAAACGATCCTGATTCATTTGCTCCGGTGATGAAAAGCCTTTCCCAGCAGGGTAGCATGGGCCAGTACGTTCAATTGTCGAACGTATGGGCCTGGTATATTTCTTTGGTGTTTATTCTGGCAATGTCAATAGTATTATGGAATGCCGGTTTATTGGGTGCATTGAGGCGTTATGGGGAGGTGGGCATCCGCCTGGCGATGGGAGAGGAGAAGGGCCATATATACCGCAGCATGATTGTCGAAAGCATTGCTATCGGCATTGCCGGGACAGTTGCAGGCACTTTGCTCGGGCTTGGTGTCTCCTGGTTAATTCAGGTATACGGCATCGATATTTCCGGTATGATGGAAGGGGCCACGGTTATGATGCCTTCCGTAATAAGGACCCGAATCACTCCGGTTGATTATTACATTGGATTTGTCCCAGGCCTCATATCAACGGTAACAGGCACCATGCTGGCCGGCATCGGGATTTACAAAAGACAAACTGCCAGGCTTTTCAAGGAACTGGAAGCCTGAATAATTATTAACTACAAAAAGACTTCATTATGAAAGCATGGTATGCTGCGATTGTATTCATGATATTGCTACCGGGCCTGAGGGCAGTTTCTCAACCCCGGGCGGCAGACATTCTGGAAAGGGTAGACCGCAATATGTATTCTGAAAACCGGGTGGTTGAATCTGAGATGGTGATTCATAGCCGGAGAGGAAGCCGTACAATTGGCATGAAGACCTGGTCTGAGGGAGACAGGCGCTCCTTTACAGAATATGTTTCACCGCCCAGAGAAGCGGGAACCAAAATGTTGAAACTGGAAAACCAGCTTTGGATATATTCTCCTGCTACAGACCGCATCATTCAGATTTCCGGACATATGTTGCGCCAATCGGTGATGGGTTCTGATTTGTCTTATGAAGACATGATGGAAGACAGAAAGTTAACCGATATTTATGAAGCAAGCGTAACCGGTCAGGAAAGCATTCATGGGAGAATGGCCTGGGTTCTGTATCTGGAGGCTAAAGTTACGGATGTTGCTTACCATTCCAGACGAATCTGGATTGATGCTGAGCGGTATGTGCCTTTGCAGGAAGATTTGTTTGCCAAGAGCGGACAGTTGCTGAAACAGACCAGGTTTTCTGATATAAAGCAGGTCGACGGGAGATGGTTTCCCCATATTATCCATTTCAGGGATATGCTCAGACAGGGAGACGGAACGGAGTTCCGGATGATCAGTATCCGATTCAATCAGCCCATTTCCGAACACCTTTTCTCCAAAGCGGCATTGCGCCAATAAGTTTCTTATATTTGGTCCAAATCAAAAAACCACATAGTGTATGTCTCTTCATGTTAAATCTGTTGCATTCAGGAATGCTCCTGCTGATCTTATAACGGAAGGGTATAAAAAACTTTCCCGCAGTTTTTCCAATCTTGTTTTTGAACAAGAAAGCGACACCCCTGATATCATCATGTTTTTATCCGGGGTCTCTGAGAGTGAAGCTCTCCATTGTC
>CAZFOI010000123.1:0-5598 GCA_964520605.1 uncultured Bacteroidales bacterium | reverse complement strand
AAAAAGAAACTGGCCTGCGCCTACTTTCGACATTCAGTATATAGAGAACAGGATCATTGTTATGCTCAGACACGATCCCGGAAAAGAGCAGGACAATGCATCGAATTATTTGTTCTATCATATTCAGGATCAAAACGGGGTAATCAAATCATACCATGTTTTGGAAGCACGTCAAATGGATGTGCTGTCTTTATCAGATCAGGATTATCCCCCTGGTTACAAATTGTTTGTACATTACAAGGGTTTTACAGCAACCTGGTTTTTCTGAGAATAGCCTATCAAATGAAGTATATTATATCGTTTGTTTTTATATCGGTCTTGCTTTCTGCTTCCCCCCTTTGGAGCCAGAGAGTAATCATTTCAGAAGATGTCCGTGTCAGGACAGGCACACCCGAATCAGGAATGAACAGAAGGCACTTTCATCATCCTTTCATGGGTGTTTCTTTTGCCTTCCCGCCCGATGAGGCAGGTGCCCGGATAGAATGGGGCCGTTCCCATGAAATATTTATTGGTTACCGATATAAACGCCGGTACAACGATCTGTTTTCAGGCGGCTATGACCTGAGCCTTTCCAGAAAGCAGTTTGTGTTAAAGCAGGAAGAAGGCAAGCTGGTTCCTGATAACATTTTGCATAAATCAGAGAAACTTGTGTTTCTAAGCGGAAGACTGGGGTTGTATCAACGCCTGAATTTTGGCAGCAGGGGAGACCATCTGGGCAATTATCTGGATGCTGTTGTTTGGCTGGAGTTGCCTTTGCATGTGAGAAACATCAGTTTTGACGAAACAGAAGCCGCTCGAATCAAAACCAGGAAAACCAGGCTTGACTATCCGCAATGGTATGCCTACGGATGGCAGTTGAGACTGGGATTGGGCTCTACAGTGTTAACTGGGTCATACAGGCTGTCCGATGTTTTCCGTTCCAGGGCAGTGTTCCCGGAGTTGCCCAGGTTGCAGTTGGGTATTGAGCTGGGCCTCAATCCTTGAATCATTTTCCCCCATTTGTTTTTACACAAATCATTACCCCATCCCTGAAAGGCAGCAATAGCCTGCTGATGCCTTTATGCTGCCGAATGTATTCGTTGAACCGGATAATACCCAGTGCGTCCCTGTCGGTATCCTTAACGGCCTGATTTCCTGTCCATGCATCCACGGGTTTCCCGTCCCATAATACATTGTCGGCTACGATCACTCCGCCATCACGGAGTTTTTCATAGGCCAGCTCAAAATAGCGGACATAGTTCTCTTTATCGGCGTCAATAAAAACCAGATCAAAAGTTTCCTTAATCCGGGGTATCACATCCAGGGCTTCCCCAATGTGCTGTGTAATCCTGTCCTGCATTCCGGACAGTATGATGTATTCCCTGGTGAAATCCTCCAGTTCAGGGTTGTGGTCAATGGTGTGCAGCATGCCTCCCGAGGCAAGACCCTGAGCCAGGCATATAGCGGAATAACCGGTATAGGTCCCGATTTCCAGAATATATTTTGGCCTGAGCATAAGGCTGATGGTTTCCAGCAGTTTTCCCTGTAAATGCCCGGAAAGCATGCGGGGTCTGAGTATCATGGCATGGGTGTCTCGATTCAGCCTGGAGAGGGCTTCTGATTCCGGACTGCTAATGTGCCTGGCATAAGCTTCAATTTCCTGTTGATTGGCCATAATCAGGGTTTGTAGGTTAGTACACTGATAGCAGAGGGCTCCAATACCTGATTGGCTGCTTCTAAGAGATCCGATGTCGAAACCAGGTCTATTTTCCGGTTGATTTCGCCCAGGTCTTCTATGCGATCGAAAACCAGTAAGCTTTTTCCCATGGAGAGCATATCACTCAGATTCGATTCGAATGTAATGGCTGCCTGTCCTTTGAGCTGCTCTTTGGCTCTTTTGAGCTGAAGTGTGCCCAAAGCCCTGGTGCGAAGGCTCAGCAGTTCTTTGTGAATGAGCCCCAGCGTCTTGTTTGTGTAATCAGGATCCGTACCAAAATAGATGCTGAAGACTCCGGAATCGGTATAAGGCTGATAATGGCTTTCTATATGATAGCAGCATCCGTGTTTCTCCCTTACTGCCATGTTAAGCCTTGAGTTAAGACCGGGCCCTCCCAGAATGTTGTTAAGCAATACCATGGCGGTTTTCAATCGGTGGTCTCCTGCAAAGGCAATGCTTCCCAATACACAGTGAACCTGGTGATTCCTGCGGTTTACAATTCTTGTTTCGGGATTATAGGCAGAAAAAGCCTTTCTCCCGTTAACCCTTGTGGATTGCGGCGTATCACCAAAGTACTTATTGGCCAATTTAACCAGGTCGCGCAGGTCAATCCGGCCAGCCGAACTGATGACCATCCCGGATGTGGCATAGTGTCTGGAAATAAACCGGGCAATATGTTCTTTCCCAAGTGAGCTAAGGGTTTCCGGTTTGCCAAGAATGTTTCTTCCCAATGGATGGTCCCCATATATTACGCCATCGAAATCATCCAGTATTTGCTCACCCGGCTGGTCCTGATAGGAATTAATTTCGTCAATGATAACGTCCTTTTCTTTGTCAAGTTCCTTCTGTGGAAAAACAGAGTGGAACATAATGTCGGAAAGCAAATCCAGCCAGCGGCCATAATATGGATACATAAAGGAAGCATAAATGCAGGTATCCTCTTTGGTTGTATAAGCATTGATCTCACCTCCCACGTTTTCCATGGAGCTGAGGATATGGTAGGCTTTGCGCTTTTGGGTTCCCTTGAAGATTACGTGTTCAATAAAATGGGCCAGGCCCTGCTCTTCGGTCTCCTCATCGCGGGAACCGGCATTAATAACAATACCGCAGTGGGCAACGGGAGAATCAACGGGTTTGTGAATGATCCTGATCCCGTTGTTAAGGGTGGCAATCTGGTACATCATCTTTTTCTCAGGGGGAATTTCATCAGATAATCAACGCTAACCTGTCCTTTGCTTATATCAGCCAGCTTTCCCCTGATCAGGGTACGTTTAAAAGCAGAAATTCTGTCAGTCATTACCACCCCTTCAATGTGATCGTATTCATGCTGGAAAATTCTTGCAGCCAGACCGCCCAGTGTTTCTTCTTTTTTTTGGAAGTAGGCATCCTGGTAACTGATGCGAATTTCAGGCTTTCTCAGTATGTCTTCCCTGAGGTCCGGAAAACTGAGACAACCTTCATTAAACAGCCATTCATCACCCCATTCTTCCAAAATCAGTGGATTGATGAATATTTTTTTGAATGAGGCAAGACCCGGGTCTTCATCTGCGAATGGAGAGGCATCAATAACAAACAATCGAATGGACTGTCCTACCTGCGGGGCTGCAAGGCCAACACCATTTGCCCTGTACATGGTCTCCCACATATTGTCTATGAGTTCAGTCAGGCCCGGATGGTCAGGGTCTATTTCTTTTGCCCGGGTTTTCAACACCGGATCTCCGTATGCTATAATAGGTAAAATCATTTTCTATTGGCTGCGTTTGATAGCTGATCCATGTAAGATTGGAGAATAAGCGTTGCACTGATGGTGTCTGCCAGTGCTTTGTTCTGACGGGCTTTTTTCCCAAGACCTGCTTCAATCATGGCTTGCATGGCTATCTGAGAGGTAAACCGTTCATCCATGCGTTCTATGGTAAGATCAGGGAAAAGCTTGCGCAATCTGTTAACAAAGGGTTCAATAAAACGGCTGGCATCAGAAGCCCGGTGCATCATGTCGAAGGGCTCTCCCACAACGATACAGTCTACCACCTCCCTTTTCATATAGTCATTTAAAAAAGAAATTACCTCTGCCGAAGGTATGGTCGTCAGACCTCCGGCAATCATACGAAGGGGATCGGTTACGGCTATGCCTGTTCTTTTCTGTCCGTAATCAATGGCCAGGATTCTTCCCATAGGCTGCTTTTCTCGCTTGCAAAGATACATAATTGCCAGCTGATTATACTTATATTTGCGCTTTAATATAACCCAATACCGGACTCATGAGAGATATGATTCAAATGGTGGAACGCGCCTGGGAGGACCGTTCCCTGCTTTCAGGCGCGCAGGTGCGCATGGGCCTCGAGCATATTATGGAACGCCTGGATAAAGGAGAGATACGGGTGGCAGAACCAACGGAAAATGGCTGGCAAACAAATGAATGGGTAAAAAAGGCCGTGGTGCTTTATTTCCCTGTAAGGCAAATGGAGGTAATGGAAGTGGGCCCCCTGGAATTTCATGACAAGATCCCGTTGAAAAGGGGATACAGCCAGCTTCAGGTCAGGGTGGTCCCGCACGCCATAGCACGCTATGGATCCTATCTGGCGCCCGGAGTAATTCTCATGCCGTCTTATGTGAACATTGGCGCCTATGTTGATGAAGGAACCATGGTTGATACCTGGGCTACCGTTGGCAGTTGTGCGCAGATAGGAAAAAATGTTCATCTGAGCGGGGGAGTGGGCATAGGTGGTGTTTTGGAACCGATACAAGCCGCTCCGGTCATCATTGAAGATCATTGTTTCATAGGTTCCCGCTGTATTGTGGTAGAAGGAGTAAGGGTGGCAAGGGAAGCGGTGCTCGGAGCCAATGTGGTTCTTACAGCATCAACCCGAATCATTGATGTAAGCGGGCAAAATCCGGTAGAATATACAGGATATGTTCCGGAGCGTTCCGTGGTAATTCCGGGAAGCATACCAAAGGAATTTCCGGCCGGCACATTCCAGGTGCCCTGCGCCCTGATCATTGGCAAGCGCAAACAGTCAACAGACCGTAAGACTTCTCTGAACGATGCCCTCAGGGAATTCAAGGTGGCTGTTTAGCCGGGTTTGTAAAGGCAGGCAAAATAGATGCTGAAAAAACTGAAAAACGCCTGACCGGCCTGGGCGTCTATGGGGTTGTTACCGACCATGCTTATCAGCATGATTACCATAAAAGCCTGAAATGGGAACAAGCCCTGTATGCCGGATTTGCGGATGAAGTAAACATAGGCAGCAACAATGAGCAGAAAGCCTGCAGCCCCCAGGGTAAGCATGAACAGCAGGTATTGATTGTGTGGCTTCATCCGCCTGAGTTCCATTACAGAATCCAAGCTGTTCAAACCCGATTCCACTGCTGTGTAAATGTCTCCCGTACCCCAGCCAATCAAGGGCTTCATGGCAAAAGCCTTAAGGGAAGCCCGCCACAATTCAATTCTTTGGCTAAGGGTATGCCCGCTGGGGTTTCCCGTTTCCATATAGCGATGGATTTCCCAAAAGCTCTGGTGAATCCGAACCAGAAATCCGGGCCATCGGGCATACAGATAATTGGGCATTCCGGTTTCAATATTCTGTATATCAGCCGGGCTGAGTTTGGAAAATCCGGTGCTGTCTTTTCGCAACCCCAGGGAACTCATATACCGATACAGGGTATATCGCAATTCCTGTCCACTGTAATCCAGACTGTCAAAGCCAATGTCCGAGACTTTGTTCCACTCCTGTCTTAGTTCATCAGCAGCCAGATAGCGAAAGACATAATGCCCATTCTCCCTAAGGCTTTCTTTCAGGTCGTGATCATAGGCATTGCCGCTATGGGTGGTTTCATATGCAGGGGGCAGGTAGGGATCATGCACCCTGGTAAGCGTGCCCCACATGAACCAGCCAACGCCTGCA
>CAZFOI010000122.1:0-5615 GCA_964520605.1 uncultured Bacteroidales bacterium | reverse complement strand
CCAGTTGCTGGCCTTCCCTGATTGTGGTCTCTATCCAGACTTCGCCCGACAAATAGGAAGGATAGGCAAAAAATAAAAATGCCCGGGCAAGCAAAGCAGGGTTCAGAATGTTCATTCCTGTTCCGCCAAAAACTTCTTTGCCAATGATTACGGCAAAAATGGTGGCTACGGCAACCATCCACAATGGGGTCGTAACCGGGATTACCAGGGGAATGAGCATCCCTGAAACAAGAAACCCCTCATTAACTTCATGGTTACGGATTTCAGCAAACAAAAACTCTACTGCAAGGCCGGAAACATAACTAACCACAATCAAAGGAAGTACTTTGATCAGGCCAAACAGGAACTGGTCCGCAAACCCGGCTTCTATACCAAGGGCCTTGTAATGCTGAAGTCCAACGTTCCAAATACCAAAAAGCAATGCCGGAACAAGGGCAATAACCACATGAATCATGGTACGTTTCATATCCATGGCATCCCTTATGTGGCTGCCCTTTTTGGTTACGTCGCCCTTAACATACAGGAATGTCTCAAAAGCCTCGAAACTTCGGTGAAACTTTTGCAGCTTCCCTCCTTTTTCAAAATGCGGCTTAATTTTCTCTACTAAATCAAAAATGGGTTTCAATGTGATTGATTTTAAGTTGAACGATTCTCAAAACCTGAATGGACCGATCAGGAAAACTCCCTCCTGATATCGTCAAGCCCCTTCCTGATGATTTCCTGGAATTCAATTTTACTGGGACATACATATTCACAAAGAGCAAAATCCTCAGGTGCCACCTCGTAAATTCCAAGCTTTTCCATCATATCAATGTCATTGATCATTATGGATTTTATCAATTGCATGGGATGGATATCCATGGGGAGGACTTTTTCATATATGCCTGTCATGACAAAGGGACGCTCCCCGCTACGGATGTTCGTATTCAGGCGGTATTTACGCCATGGCATCAAGAATGAAGGAAAGGTTCGGGAAACACTGAAGTGATGGGGCCTTGGAATCATCCATCCAAAAAGCTCTGGCTGATCCCCTTCAGGAATTATGCTAAGCTGATCATGATAAAATCCAAGGTATCCGTTCAAATGGGTTTTTGTTCCCGTGAGCGGATCTCCACTTATAATTCTCGGATTGATGCCTTTTTCCCGTCTTAAATTACTCCCGATAATCCCTGAAATTTCTGCTCCTGAAATCACTTTCATATACCTGGGATTCAACACCTCGGAACCAGCCAGGGCAATAATCCTGCCAGCATCATAAACCCCTTTGCTGAACAAACGCCCAATGCCAATTACTTCCTGAACCCCTGTATACCAGACAATGTCGCCTTTGTTAATCGGACTGATGTGGGCAATTTGTGTTCCCACATTGCCTGAAGGGTGAGGCCCGTTGAATACATGCACCTGTACTCCTTTTGCAGTTGTAAATGCGCCTGAGCGGGTATGGTTCTGATGCACCCCCAGGTGAACAGGCCCATCGGTTAACCGCTTTAATACATCCAGACCCTTCTGAAAATCGTCTTCCTGTCCCTGAATCACAAAATCAAGATCTGCAGCCAATGGCGCAGTGTGAAAGCAGCTGACGAAAATGCTTCGTGGGGTATGAGCGGGATTGGCAATTACAGAGTAGGGACGCTGCCTGATACCGGGCCACAGCCCGCTCTTGAGCAGCAAATCTATCAGCTGTTCACGATCCAGTTGATCCGGCATGCCGGGATTGAACGCTACATATTCATCTATGGGGTCGGGCTTGATCCTGAGCTCAAGGATCCTGCGCTTCTCTCCCCTGATAAGGCTTGTAAACACACCACTTACGGGTGAAACAAAAAGGATCTTTTCGTTGTATTTGTCAAAAAACAAAGGTGTACCTGCCTTTACCCTGTCTCCTTCCTGGACCAGCAATTTCGGGGTAAGACCATGAAAATCAGGCGGACAAACCGCGTAAGTTTCAGAACGGGGAGCGTTTTGGAGAATTTTTTCAGCATCACCCTTGATGGGTATATCCAGGCCTTTTTTGATTCTGATAACTTTTGACATCTTCTGACGTTTATATTTAAACTGCAATCTACCAGACAAAGATATGCGTATTTTTATATACGTTAAAGGGTATTTACCGCATTGGATTATCTCTTAGATTTGTGTATTCATATACCCTATTACAAATTTAATTAATTTGATTAAGCATGCAGCTATTAAAGGCTTTTTCGTTCAAGAAAATCCACAAGGTTGTTACTCTCCTGCTACTGGCTATGTTTTTTCCTATATATGAATCACTTAGCCAAAACAAGTCAATTAACGATTTTTTTCTGTTTTCAGATTTCATCCATACTAACAATGTACATACTGTTTTGTTTAACAAAAAAGGGTTTGAACTTGCCGCACCGATAATACGGCTGAACTCTCATGAAACCCTGATGCTGCAGTTCGATGACCTGGATGCTGATTACAAGGATTATCATTACACCATTATTCATTGCAACGCAGACTGGACACCATCGCGGATCAATCCATTCGATTACCTTGAGGGATTTACCAGCGACCGGGTTTCCGAATATGCTTTTTCATTCAACACCAGGGTTCCCTATACCCACTATGCCATTGAGTTCCCAAACAACAATATGAGGCCCAGGTTGTCTGGAAATTATGTAATCAGGGTTTTTCTAAACGGGGATCCTGATCAGGTTGTCCTGACCAGGAGGTTTCTGGTTATTGAACCCCGGGCCGTAGTCAGCGGACGTGTTTCCATGGCCAATCTGATCCATGTCAGAGATGCCATGCAGCAGGTGAGTTTTACGGTAAATATCTCAGGACTTTCTGTAAGCAATCCACTTAGGGACATACGAACGGTTGTAACTCAGAATGGAAGGTGGGACAATGCCATTACAAACATTCAACCACGTTCAGTGCAGGGCAATCAGCTTGTATACGATCACGAAGAAACCCTTTTGTTCGAGGCAGGTAACGAATTCCGAAGGTTCGATATCAGAAGCCTCAGGTATTCCGGCGAAAGGGTGGCTTCCCTGCAGGCAGGAACCTCTCACTGGGATGTATTCCTACAGGATGACCCCGTAAGGGCCTCTCGCCGATACACTTCGGATAATGACATTAATGGCAGGTTTACTATCAAAAACAACGACGGCAGAAACGACAATCTGGAAAGTGACTACGCATGGGTACACTTCAGCCTTCCCATGTCAGCGCCCCTATACGGTGCATCTGTTTATGTAATGGGGGAGTTAAGCCTGTGGCAGTTTACAGAAAGAAACAGAATGATTTATAACCACAGGCAAAACAAATACCAACTCAGCCTTTTGTTAAAGCAGGGATACTACAACTACGCCTATGCCTCGATCAGAGACCGCCAGCATCAGGCCACGGCAGAAGACATTGAAGGATCTCATTCGCAAACAGAGAATGACTATACAATATTGATATATTACAGGCAGCCGGGTACACTATACGATCAGCTTATAGGACTGGCGCAGCTGAATTCATCCCTGTAACCGTCATTATTGCTTAAGGGGCACGGTCTTACCCTCCGCTGATCAGGTGAAGAACCTGTACCTTGTCGCCATCAGAAATGATTGCAACCGGATATTCTTCGGGTTTAATCACGCGACCATTTATTTTTACGACCAGGAATTTGAATGTATACTTTTTCAGCTCAAGCAATTCCTCTACCTTAATCTGCTCTCTGCCGGGTATGGATTCGTTTTTGTTGTTAAGCAATATTTCCATTAAATCTTTGGTTGATGTCAGAAAAGTTTTGATGCCTCTGCCTTGAGGGCTTCAATTATCCCGGGAACCACGGGCTTGTCCACACCTTGTGCAATGAGTTTTCCTGCAAGTTCGGAAGCATTGGCTTTGGGATCGAATAAAGAAGCACTGGCATTAATCTGGCCCAGGGTTTCTTCTTTTGCATTTCGAACCAGGGCCCAGAGCCCTGAGGAAACATACAGCTGTTGGGAAAGGTTATGAGAAAATTCCTCCCTTACCGTGTGCAGCATGGCCTGTTGCAGGTTCTGAACCGTCATCCCGGGCTGCAGCACCCGCATTACAAGATTTTCTGCCGCTATTCTTTCCAGCAGCAGAATGATGCGTTCATAGGCCTGCAATCTGATGGGCAATGTTGTTCTGGTCCTGTCAATTCGCATCTCTTCGAGCCTCCTCAGGCGCTCGTTCTTCAAGAATTGCATCAACAGGTAATACGCAGTTAAAAACACCACCACTGAAGGCAATATATAAGGCAGTAATGAAAACAGATCGTTCATACCAGGGGTTTTTCTCATGCAAATATAAAGCCTTTGTAGAGATTTTGCTAAATTTGCCGTTCTACAACATCTTATATTTCAAAAACTTATTCACCCGTAACCGTTTAACATACAACTATGAATCCTTTATCCGACAGAATCAATCGTTTAGCGGAATCCGAAACCCTGGCCATGGCCAGAAAGAGCCGCGAGTTGAAGGCACAGGGGCATGATGTAATTAACCTGAGTCTGGGAGAGCCCGATTTTTTCACTCCTGACAACATCAAACAAAGTGCTCACAAAGCCATTGATGAAAATTATTCCTTTTACACCCCGGTAAATGGCTACCTCGACCTGCGCAAAGCCATCAGTCACAAACTGGAAAGAGACAACGGTTTATCTTACAGTCCCGAGCAGATCGTCGTTTCCACAGGCGCCAAACAGTCAATCGCCAATGCGGTTCTATGTCTTGTAAATCCGGGTGAAGAAGTCATAGTTCCTGCACCCTTCTGGGTGAGCTACCGGGAAATTGTTAAGATGGCCGAAGGCCGGGAGGTACTGATTCATGCAGGCATTGAGAACGATTTTAAAATTACCGCTGAACAATTGGAAGCAGCCATTACGCCCAACTCCAAGTTGTTCATGTTCTCAAGCCCATGCAACCCTACAGGTTCTGTTTACACACGGGAGGAACTTGAATCCCTTGCCAGGGTATTCGAAAAGCATCCCCATGTATATATAATGGCTGATGAGATTTACGAGCACATCAATTTTATGGGTTCCCATGAGAGCATTGCCCAATTCGAAAGTATACGGGAAAGGGTCATTCTGATCAATGGGGTCTCAAAAGGTTTTGCCATGACAGGTTGGAGGATTGGATATATGGCCTCCCGTCAGGACATAGCTTCTGCATGCAACAAGCTCCAGGGACAGATAACATCCGGAACATGCTCCATTGCGCAGATGGCAGCCATTCAGGCAATGATGAATGACCCCTCGGAAACCCACGCCATGCTTGAGAAATTTCGCGAACGCAGAGACCTGGTGGTTGGCCTGATGAGGGAAATTCCGGGCCTTAAAGTAAACAACCCGGAGGGGGCCTTCTATGTATTTCCTGACGTTACCAGCTATTTCGGCAAATCAGATGGTACCACCAGAGTCGATAATGCATCCGATCTTTGCATGTACCTGCTGAACAAAGTCCATGTTGCCCTGGTTCCCGGAGATGCTTTCGGAAACCCTGATTGTATTCGCTTGTCCTATGCCACATCCAATGATCTTCTTATCGAAGCCATTAAAAGGATCCGACAGGCACTTGCAGAATTGAATTGATATGACAATAGAATCGCTGTTCGATAGCTTTTCACG
>CAZFOI010000121.1:0-5649 GCA_964520605.1 uncultured Bacteroidales bacterium | reverse complement strand
TTGGACAGCACGAGGAGCAACAGTCACGGTTATTGATTTTGTTAATGGGTATATAATGACCCGATCACTACAAATCAGGCATGTTACAAGTATAGCAATGGGCAAAAATAGAAAACAATTTGTTTAGAATTTATCTAAATTGAAGGGCTTCAAATGTCTGTCGAAACTATTGACATGGCGGTCCGTATGCCGTCTGCTCCGCTCGAAATAATGCCCCCTGCAAAACCACTCCCCTCTCCTGCCAGAAACAGATTTCGAAATCCTTCGCAAAGGCCGCCTGCCTGCCTTAAAACCCGAACCCGCGCTGATGTTTTGCTTTAAAGGAAAAGCAGGATACCGCTTTCATAACCGTTGAGCTTCCTTGAAAAATCCTTCAAGCCCAATTGCATGGCCCTGACCACGGGAAATGGCAGCATATCCCACAGTGGGGCCGGTTTTAAACCAAGGGGGTAGCTGCTTTTAACATCCTCTGATGATTCCTTGCGCCTGAGAAAATCCTTAATGGTGCAAAACGGAGCGGCATAGCCCTCAGCAAATTCGTAGAAAAAGGATTCCAGAGACTCAAGCCAATCCAGGGCAGCCGCCGGAGACATAGCCGAATCGGAAAGCTGATCAGGGTGGATTCCGGCAACACATGCGGCGTTGGCAAATTCTCCTCCCCTTTGGTAATAACTCATGCCGTTAACGATATTTGTATGCGCGAATGGTGTGGCGGGAACCACCATACCGCCCGGGCACATACAAAAAGTGTAAACCGGGAAAATGCCGTCGGTTTGCGATGTGAGCCTGTATTCGGCCGCCTTGATACCCGGCAGATGGTCTACTCCCCATTGGGCCCGGTTAATCAATGTCTGAGGATGTTCAGCGCGGCTGCCCAATGCAAAATTCTTGGTCCTGAATGCAACACCGTTTCGCATCAGCATTCGATAGGTCTGATAGGATGAGTGGCCTGGGGCAAAGACAAAATAATCCGCCTCGATTTGCCCGGTGGTGGTAGTCACAGCCCGCACCGAGCCATTTTTAACATCCATATCCGTGACTTCTGTTTCAAACAGCATACGCCCTCCGATTGACTCAAACTTTTTTCGAAGGTTCTCGACAATTTTTTTCAGGTTATCGGTGCCCAGGTGGGGATGGGCCAACCACCGTATTTCTTTGGGAGCCCCTGCAGAAACGTATTGATCAAGTATAAATGCTTTTTCAAGGGAAAGGTGCTTGCTACGCGATGTAAGTTTGCCATCGGAAAAAGTGCCGGCCCCTCCTTCTCCAAAAGCATAATTAGACACCGGACTGAACCGGCCGGTTTGTTCAAAAGTCCGGATCTCACGGCCCCTTTTCTTAACAGCGGTTCCCTTTTCAATCAGCACAACCTCAAATCCGGCCATTTGCAAAACAAGGGAGGCAAAAAAACCGGCAGGTCCGCTCCCGATTACAACAATTTTCTTGTTTCTTTTTCTATATGGAATGTCAAGAGCCACTGGCAGGGGCTTGTGCCCACTCCAGATTTCATCAGATTCAACCCCAAGCTTTACAACCCAGTGAATGTTCCCTTTTTGCCTGGCATCAAGGCTTTGGCTAAGGATTTCAAATGAAAAGCGGGCCAGGCTGAGTTGCCTTTTGATGAGCTGTGAAAGCTCAGCTTCAGTATAATCAACCGGAAGTTTTAATACCAAATGCTTGTATCCCATATACCTCTGACAACTGCTATCCAGGTTTTCAATAAGTGCCTGGTTTTATTCTAAATTCAAAGCGTCTCTTTATCCTGTCTCTCAGCAGGTAGAGCAAACCATAATAGGGCAACATCAGGGCAATTCCGGTGATGGCAGCGCCTGCCTCATCAGCTCCGGCTGTCATGGCGGCAACCACACCCCCCACAAGCACCAAAAAGGGCATCAGATACCCCAGAAAAAGCGCCCTGAAGCCCAGGTTTTCCTGTAAAGTAACCAATACCTGCTGGCCGGGAGAAAATGGCTGTTGCATCGGTCTGGGAACTTCAATGGCCTTTTCCTGCATGTCAGTCATGGAACAATAGGCACGACTATGGCAATTGCCACATGCCGACTGAGACAAAACCCTTACTATCAAATGTGCATCATGAACCGACTCCACGATTCCAGGATGCTGTATGGCATTTCCCTCTTTTTTGGCCATGATAAGGTTTTAATAAACCGCTGTAAAGGTAATAAAACTATAAACAAGCGTAAAAATTGCATCTTACAATCCGGCCAAATTGGTAAATTGGGATAATTTTGTAAAAAATCCATATATAATGAAAAACCCTAATTTCCTCTTTAAACCATATGGCATCGCTTTGGTTTTAACGCTGGCCATCGGCGTTTTAATGGTTTCATGCCAGACAAAAAATGAAGCACAAAATGATGCCTATGTTGTTATGTTATCGATGGATGGATTCCGCTGGGATTATGCAGATCGGGTCCCGACTCCCTGGCTTGACCAACTGGCACAAGAAGGTGTCACTGTTTCATATGTAATTCCGGCTTTCCCTTCCAAGACCTTTCCCAATCATTATTCCATGGCTACAGGGCTATACCCGGACAATCATGGTATCGTGAACAACAATTTCTATTGTCCTGACCTGGATTTAACCTATCGCCTGGGAGACAGGGAATCGGTTGAAAACGGTGCTTTCTCTTCCGGAGAACCCATATGGGTGACTGCAGAAAAACAGGGCATCAGAACTGCATCCTATTTCTGGGTTGGATCGGAAGCCCCTGTACAGGGAATCCAGCCGAGTTATTGGAAGTTATATGAACAAGGTGTGCCATTCAAAGACAGGATAGATACGGTTTTGTATTGGCTTAACCTCCCATTGGAAACCCGGCCACGCCTGATTACGCTATATTTCCATGAACCTGACTCCAGAGGCCACCGCTGGGGGCCTGACAGCGAGGAAACCAACCACATGGTGATGCAGCTGGATAGCCTGGTGGGCTTGCTGATTACCCGATTGGGTGAATTGCCGATTGCCGGAAACATCAACCTGATTGTTACATCAGATCATGGAATGACGCAAACAAGTCCTGACAGGTACGTGAATTTAGAGGATTATGTAAGCAGGGACTGGTTTGAGAAAGTACATGGCGGTAACCCCTTGTTTTCTTTCAGAGCCATTCCCGGAATGCTGGACTCTGCCTACCATCAATTGAAAAAGGCGGATAAGCTGTTCGTTTGGAAAGCAGCTGAAATACCCGAACGTTTCAATTATGGAAAAAACCCGAGAATACTGGATATGGTAGTACTGGCAGACAGCACCTGGAGCGTTGGATGGGGAGAACCCAGGGGGAGCTATCTATCGGGTGGTTCCCATGGTTGGGACAATATGCAAAAAGACATGCACACCATATTCTACGCCAAGGGACCTGCTTTCAAACAAAGCTACAGAGGGGAACCCATTGAAGTAGTAGACCTGTATCCCTTAATCGCCCATATCCTGAAACTGGAACCTGCCACTGTCGATGGCCGGTTGGATCGGGTTATGCCGCTGCTAAAAAGAAGGAAACAAGAAAAGTGACACGCCTGAAAACCCGCAGCGTAATGATCGGGAGTATTCCCACCGGTGGCAATCATCCGGTGAGAATACAGTCCATGACCAACACCCCGACCCATAACATTGTTTCCACGGTTGACCAGGCAATCAGGTTATTTGATGCCGGAGCAGATTTTGTCAGAATTGCGGTCCCCGATCAAAAGAGCATCGGTTCACTCAGGGAAATCCGCCAAAAGCTGCGTAAATGCGGATATGACAAACCTCTGATTGCGGATGTACATTTTAATCCAAAACTGGCATTGCTTTCCGCTCCGTTCTCAGAGAAAATCAGGATTAATCCGGGCAACTATACCGGAGCAAAAAGGGCCGTATTGCCAGGTGATCCAATGGCTCATGAAAGGGAAAGGGACCAGATAAGAAAAAACCTGAATCCCCTGGTAGAAACCTGTCGTCAATACGGAACAGCCATTCGCATAGGGGCCAATATGGGGTCAATATCTCCCCTTACCATCCAAAAATTCGGCCATGGTCCTTCAGCCCTGGTAGAATCTGCCCTGATGTACCTTGAGATTATCAATGACCTGGGTTATGAGCAGTGCGTGGTCTCACTTAAAACAAGTAAGGTGGAAACCACCCTTGAGGCCAATGAATTAATGGCCAAAAGGATGCAGGAAACCAATAGCTTGTTTCCCCTGCACCTAGGTATCACAGAAGCGGGATGGGGGTTGCCCGGGAGGATCAAGTCTGCCGTTGGAATAGGCAGTCTGTTAAGGCAGGGCATTGGAGATACCATCAGGGTAAGCCTTACCGAGCCACCTGAAAACGAAATTCCGGTTTGCCGGGAAATTATCAGAATATGCAACCAATTTCTTAAGGACAACCCCATAATGCCAGTTGGTGAGCCCAATGAAATGCTTACAAATAAAGAATCAGGGCTCATTATGGCGGCGATACGCTACGGATTACCCCTGTTAAAGGGGCAGATATCAGAAGATGGTCTTAAAGAAGATTTGAAAAATGCCACAGGACTTCAGGAAAATGCCGTTGCTGTAATATTGCAGGCATGCGGGATCAAATTCAGCAATACTGAGCTCATTGCCTGCCCTTCCTGCGCCAGGACATCTTACGATATAGAGTCTGTTGCCCGGGAAACCAGCAGGGTGGCAGGGGATTTCCCCGGACTGAAGGTTGCGGTAATGGGATGTGTTGTTAACGGGCCAGGCGAAATGGCTGATGCCGATTATGGATTGCTGGGAAGCGGGCGTGATATGGTAGACATTTATCAGGGAAGACAGTGTATCTGCAAAGGAGTGGCGGCACATGAAGCCCCGGAATTGCTTCGCAAGCTGATTGTAAGCCATTCGCAGGTAAAACCAGGGTAATGGCCCTTGTACATTAAAAATTCATTTACATTTGTAGCTTGTACCAAGCATTCATCTGATGAATATCATAATTGCGGGAGACAGTGAAGTTGGCCTCCATCTGGCTGAGTTATTGTCAGCGGAAAAACACAATATTACCCTGATCAGTCCGAACACGGAATTGATCAAGGTTATTGAATCTCATGCAGATCTACTGACCATTATAGGGGACTCTACCTCTATGCCGATCCTCAAAAATGCCAATGTTAAACGTGCCGATCTGCTGATCAGCGCCCATATGGACGGCAGGTTAAACCTTCTCACAGCCATGCTGGGGAAAAGGCTGGGCGCAAGAAAATGCATAGCCAAGGTAAATGATCCGGAATACCTTACCGCAGAATGCAGGCAGCACTATAAAAACATGGGAATAGATTACCTGGTTTCACCGGAGCATATAGCGGCCAAGGAAATCAGCAACCTGCTCAAGAATACTGCTGCAACGGAACTTTTCGATTTTTCCGACAATCAGTTGTCTATCATGCTGATCAAACTCGAAGAGAACGCCCCGGTGATAGGGAAATCACTATCGGAAATTGCCAGCGAACACAAAAAATTGGATTTCAGGGCAGTTGCCATTCATCGAAAATCAAAGACCCATATTCCCAAAGGCGATGATGTGTTTCAAAAGGACGATCTGGCTTATGTTGTAACCAAGCCCGAAGGCATAGACCGTTTGCTCTCTCTTGGTGGAAAAACCCTTTTCGAGATTAAAAATGTAAT